>JAIBHQ010000074.1 GCA_020028595.1 Nitrospirota bacterium | reverse complement strand
CGAGTCGGCGCCGTTATGGCCGAGTCGCGAGACCGGACGGCACAGGCCGAAACCGTCTTGCAGGAGTTGCTGCTGGTCTCGATCCTGTTCACGATCGTGCTGGCCGCGGTTGCCAGCTACAGCATCCTGCACCCGCTTCGGCGCGTGCAGCAGCATATTCGCATGATCGGCCAGGGACAGTTCGAGACATCCATGCACACAGCCGTGCCGCAGGAATTGCAGGAGCTTGTGGCGACCGTCAATTGGATGGGCCACACGCTCAAGGAACTCGACGATCTGAAGGCCGAGTTTTTCTCGCAGATTTCGCACGAGTTGCGGGCGCCGCTGGCGTCGTTGCGCGAGGGCATCCAATTACTGTTGGACCAGGTGGCCGGCCCGCTGACATCCCAGCAGCGCGAAGCGCTGACGATTATGAAGGACAGCAGCCAGCGGCTCATTCAACAGATTTCGACGTTGCTGGATCTGTCGAAAATGGAAGCGGGCATGATGGCCTATCACCTTGCGCCGGCGGACCTCAGGCGACTGGCGGATGGATCGGTCAATAAGGTGCGATGGCTGGCGGAAAGCAAACGGGTTCCGGTGCTCATCCATGCACCCGATAGCCGGGTCTGGGTGTCGATGGATGCGCCGCGGATCGAACAAGTTCTCGACAATCTCCTCTCCAACGCGCTCAAGTTCAGCCCCAGGGGTGCGACGGTGCATGTGAAAATCGAACCGGACCAGGCGGCCGGCGGGATACGCGTGGCGGTGGCGGACGAAGGGCCGGGCATCGCGCCGGAGGACCTGCCGCACATCTTCAACCGGTTCTACCAGGGGCGTCGCCAGGGCACGCAGACGGTGGCCGGCAGCGGCGTTGGATTGGCGCTGGCCAAAAAGATCGTCGAGGGGCATCACGGACATATCTGGGTGGAAAGCCACGAGGGACGGGGGACGACGGTCCAGTTCGTGCTTCCGATCGTGGAACGGGGAGCCGCAGCATGAGCCGGGGAACCCGGTTGCTTCCGGGCCTGGCCTTGTCTGCGGGGCTGATGCTGCAGGCCTGCATGTCGGCGCCGCAGCCGGCCGCGTCGCGGGCGTTCTTTATGACGACTCAGCAGGACACGAAAGCCGTTCAGGCGTTTGCCCGCGAGCAGGAGCGTCAGGTTCAGGCGTGTGCCGCAACGCACGCCTGCGATCGAGCCCATTATCTACGGGCGCTGGCAGCGCTGTACGAAGATCGGAACGTCGCCGTGAAGCATTTTCAGGCCGCCGCGGAGGCGCCGGCTGGACGCTATGCCGCACCCAGCCATCAATGGATTCGCCTCCTGGAGAACGGCAGGGAAGGAGCGCAGTACCAGGCCGAGTTCGGCAAGGCGGCGGAGCGATTGGTGAGGGACGTGCTCGAGCGCGAAGCAGCGGTCGTATCCCAGTCAGCCGAAGCCAGGCAGAAGGATGCCCAAGTCGTGCAATCGCTGAAACGGCAGCTCAAGGAGCGTGAGGATAAAATCGACGAGTTGACGCAACAGATTGACGCGCTCAAGCGAGTGGATCAGGAAGTGAAGGACCAGATCAAGCCGAGCCGGCCGGCTAACTGAGCCGCCGCGAGGACGCGAAGGGGGAGCGGATGGAAAAAGAACAGTTGTTGATCATCGATGACGATCAGGGTCTGCTCAAGTTGCTGACTATGCGCCTGACCGCCATGGGCTTCACCGTGACGGCCTGCCACGATGCCGACACGGCGCTGGACGAAGCCAGGCGCCAGCGGTTCGACCTGGTCATCACCGACCTGCGGCTGGCGGCGGCGGACGGATTGGCGGTCATGGAAGAAGTGCGGGCGCTGCACCCCGATCTCCCGGTCTTGATTCTCACCGCGCACGGCAGCATTCCGGGCGCGGTCGAGGCTATGCAAAAAGGCGCGGTCGGGTATCTCACCAAGCCGTTCGAGGACAGGGATCTGGCCGCGTGGATCGATAAGGCGCTGGCCCAGCCACGCATGAGCCGCGAAATTCAGCGGCTCAAGCAGTTGGTGTCCGAACTGTACGGGCTGGAAAACGTTGCGGCACGGAGTCCGGCCATGCAGACACTGCTGCAGCAGGTTCTGCGGGTGGCCGACACGGACGCCACGGTGTGTCTCAGCGGGGAGACCGGGACGGGCAAGGAGGTCATCGCGCGTATCATTCACTGCAACAGCCAGCGGGTGAAGGGTCCGTTCGTGCCGGTCAATTGCGGGGCGATCCCTGAATCGCTCTTCGAAAGCGAATTATTCGGCCATGTGAAGGGCGCCTTTACCGGCGCAGTCAGCGCACACCGGGGTCTGTTCCAGAGCGCCGACGGCGGCACGCTGTTTTTGGATGAGATCGGCGAGATGCCGCCGACGATGCAAGTGAAAATTCTGCGCGCGCTTCAAACGCGCGAGGTGCTGGAAGTCGGCGCAACCCGGCCGGTCAAGGTGGACGTCCGTATCATCACCGCCACCAACAAGGACCTCGCGCAGGCCGTGAAAGCCGGCACGTTCCGTGAAGACCTCTTCTACCGCATCCAGGTGATTCCCCTGACGGTTCCGCCGCTGCGGGCCCGCCGGGAGGATATCCCGCTCCTGGCGCAGGTGTTTCTCCGGCAAAGCATCGAGCGCGCGGGCAAGACGACTGTCCGCGGGTTCATGCCCGACGCCATGCAGAAGCTCATGGTCTATCACTGGCCCGGCAACGTGCGCGAACTGGAGCACGCAGTCGAGAAGGCGGTCGTGTTGTCGCCGCGGGACATGATCACCGCCGACTTGCTGCCAAGCGGCAACGGAGCGACGGACGGCGCGATCAAACCGCTGACCGAGGCTAAAGAGGAGTTCGAACGCAACTACCTGAAAGAGTTGGTGGAGCTTGCGGGCGGAAACATCTCGCGTGCATCACAGATAGCGGGGCGCTATCGTGCGGATTTCTACAAGCTGCTCAGGAAGTATGGTCTTCATCCTTCGGACGGGAAGATCAAGTCTGTTGCACCAGTGGCCGGTACGGTCCTGCAACGTCCGGCGGCGGAGAGGGACATCAAATCGGCGTGAGGCGGCCGGTTACTTGAGCGACATGGTCAGGCTGATGGCGCCGGCCAGACTCCCTTCGACCCAGCCCTCTTTCCCACTTCCCGAAATGTCCCGCTGGCCCTTCGGCTCGCCATGGCAGGAGAGGCAGGCTTTGCCGGCATATTCAGGGACGACCATGCGCAGAACCGGCTTTCCGTCCTGCATCATCGTGCGGCTGTAGCCCTTGCCTTTCGGATACTCCTTATCTTCGAAGAGCTTCAGCACCTCGGTTTCGAAGTCATCCGGCTTGTTGCCCTGATAGCGGTAATTGGCGCTGGTTAGTTTCAGGCGGACGCCGGTGGCCTTCTCGAATTTCTCGCCGGTCTTGCGTGCCCACACGGCGGGGATGAAGTTTTTATACGCAATTCCGGTCCGGTTGATCGCCCCCTGATGATCCGAGACGACATCCTTGCCGGCCTGCAGCAGCGCGTGCACCAGCTTGTCCTGTGGCGATTTCTGAGGTTGCGAAAGATCGTACTTGGCGATCTCGAGATATTTTTGCGTGATCTCTTTCTCGAAGATCTCAGGAGTAAAGCCCTTGTCGACGAGGTCCGGATTATTGATCTCCACCTGATGTTTCGCCATGACTGTCCGGCCGGCCTGTATCATCTTGACCAGTAAATCGCCGAGTTCTGCTTCGCCTGCCGCGTTGGCCGGCAGGGGAGACAGCGATCCGAGACAGAGGAGCAGGCCTGCCACGATGTATCGAGGTGAGAAGGTACGCATGGATTCTCCTTTAAAGCCGTCCGTTCGCGCACTCACTGAAGTTGCTGTTTATAGCGAAAATGCGATAAATGCACAAGTGCGGAGTGAATTTTAGCGAAAAGAATCCGTAATAAATAATCTGCCGGAAAACTCGATCAGGAGCCGAACAAGTCCAGCTGGGGCTGCGTAGCAGGAGAGGGCGTGGGAGCAGCGGCAGCCGCTGGTATAGCCTGGGTCACAGGCGCATCCATCCGGTCCAGATAGGCTCTCAGCTTCTTGAAATCCTCGTGCAAGGTTTCCAGCAGGTTGCCTTGATGCAGCGCCGCAGCCGGATGGAGCAGGGGAAATACGACAAACCGTTCCAGTTTGATCGCCGACGCTTTCACCTTTGTGATCGGCACCTTCTTTCCCAGGATCGTCTGTGTTGCCCAGTTGCCGAGCGTGCAGACCAGCTTGGGCTGGATCATCTCAATCTGTTGCAGCAAAAACGGCTTGCAGGTCTCCACTTCGTCCGGTTCCGGATCGCGGTTGTTCGGCGGGCGGCACTTGATCACGTTGGCAATATAGACCTGCGCGCGCGACAGGCCGGCCGATTCCAATAACTTGTCCAGGAGTTTGCCCGCCGCGCCGACAAAGGGCTCGCCTTTCTGATCTTCGTTGGACCCCGGCGCCTCACCCACGAACATGATGCTGGCTGTCGGGTTTCCCGTGCCGAACACCACTTGCGTGCGACCCAGTTTGGCGAGTTTACAGCGCTGGCAGTTATGCAGGGAGGCGCTGAGTTCCTGAAGGGGCATGAGCGGAATCTTAGGCGTGGCCAGAAAACTTGTCAATGGAGCAAGGATGGAGAAGAGAGCAGAGGAGAGAGCGGGGTGGCATGGCCCGTCGCTCCAACGCCTCTCGAAGCGACCCTTTCGGACTTTGCCAGGCGGAATCCTTCGGAAATTCCTTCGCGGACTCAGTCAGTTTCCGCTTTCCTTCCTGGCAAAGGCTCGATGGGCACCCCGTTCCTCCGGCGAATTCCGCTCTAGGGCACGCCACCCCGCTAGTGAATTTCCCCGCTAATAAAAAATAGAACGGTGACAGACCGCTTGAAAGTCTGTCACCGTTAACGCTTCGCCACGTTCGGCGGGCTGTGCCAGTAGTGATTGCCCTGCGAACCTTGAATGTCCCTGTTTTCTTCCCCAAATATTGCTCCCCTTACTTCAATATAGGATAATTCGCTGCGTTGGAGTGCGGGTACTCTCCAATTTCTCACGCAGGTCGACATGACCAATCTGCCCTTGATTGAGGGTTTGATGCCGATCCAGTTCCTGCTGGAGCTGGCAGGATTGGTGCTGGCCTTCAGCGGACTCTCCTTCCTGCTTGCTCGGGCCGGTTATCCAATCAGTCGCTTTACCAAAGCGCTTGTTCTCTTCCTGACGATCTTCTTCTTTCTGAAGTTCCGCGTGTATCCGCCTATGCCGTTCAGTATCCTCGCGACTTATCTCATAGTCTCGCTGATCGGAATTCTCCTCTGGGCTTCGTCATCCGAGCAGTATTGGCAGGAGTTCCGGCAGCCCATCATCAACGTGCTGGACGGCATTACACCTCTACATAAAGGCCTGCGGGCATTCTTCCTGATTACAATTCCTGTCTGTGCCTGGGGATTCGCATATGAGAGCTTTGTCCCATGGGCTAGCCGCAATGTCGATGACCCTGTCGAATTACGAACGGTGCAGCCAGCCCCTCCGCAATCCTTTGTCGTGCATGGGAAGAAGGTTGTGACACAAATCTTACAAAATCCCTACCGTGTAAATCGAGAGGGGATCTACGATTATAAATACACGCGAGAATTGGGAGTGGAATGGTCCATGGGGCGGCTCATGAA
>JAIBHQ010000073.1 GCA_020028595.1 Nitrospirota bacterium | reverse complement strand
GATCGGGGTATTGGATCTTGCCGCATCCGGCACAGGCCAGATTGCAGCGAAAGAGCGGCTCGAGCATGAGAACGAGGGGATAGCGCTTCACGCCCTTGATCTGCTGCGTGAGCACGTACTCTGCAACCGTGTACATCTGGGAAATAGGAACTGCCATCGGCCTCCAACTGTGCGAGAAATAACAGTCTGGATAGTACCACCCGCCCGTTCAAATCGTCAATGAATGTCCGGCAGCCCGTTTGTTCTAGCGGCCCGTTCGATCCCGGCACGGAACAGGGCATTGGCCCGATGACGATCGTAGCCCCTGCCGCCCTTTAAGGTGTTCATCCGCCGCGATTTGATTGAATGCGGCAGCTCAACCGATCAACCGAACAGAGTGAACACTGGAGGTGTTTTCCTCTCGCGCTGAGAACAATCGGATGGCGCTCGACCTCGCAAGCGCGGAGTGGAGGCGCCGGGCGGGTTCGAACCGCCGCATAACAGTTTTGCAGACTGCCCCCTTAGCCACTTGGGTACGGCGCCCAGGCAGGCATTATAACGGGACAATGACCAATCTACAATGAGGGCTTGCGTGAAGAAGATGTGAAAAATGCTTACCGTTTATTGGGAAGGACGGGAATCTCACGGCCAAGCGTGGAGGGACGATCCGAAGTCTGCCGCGACTGCATCCATTCGGACAGCCCGTTGTCATCATGGGTTGGGGCAGGCGCCGATTCACCGCTCGCTTCTTCAGCCTCTTTTTCCTTGGCCATCAGTTCGACTTCCGGAATCAGGACATCCATCAACTGATCTATCGGCACCTTGCGCACCAGCTTGCCCTTCTTGAACAGGATGCCGACACCCTCGCCTCCGGCGATGCCGATGTCCGCCTCCTTGCCTTCGCCGATGCCGTTCACCACGCAGCCCAGTACGGACACGTTGAGCGGCACTTTGATGTGCCCAAGCTTCTTTTCGAGTTCGTTCGCCATGCGGATGACGTCGATTTCAACGCGGCCGCAGGTCGGGCAGGCAATCACGTTGATGCCGCGGTGTCGCAGTTCGAGCGACTTCAGAATTTCGAATCCGACTTTCACTTCCTCAACCGGATCGGCGGCCAGCGAGACCCGCAGCGTGTCGCCGATGCCCTGCGACAGCAGCCAGCCGAGCCCGATCGCGGACTTGACCGCGCCGGTCATGGCCGTCCCCGCTTCCGTAATCCCGATGTGCAGCGGGTAGTTCGACTGCATCGCGAAGATCCAGTAGGCATCAATCGCGTGTTTCACGTCGGAGGCCTTGAGCGACACCTTCAGATTGGTGAAGCCTTCATCCTCGAGCGCGTGCACCGCGTTCAGTGCGGACTCGGCCAGGGCCTCGGGGCTGGGCCATCCATATTTATCCAGCAACGGCCGTTCGAGCGAACCGCCGTTGACGCCGATCCGGAGCGGGAGATTACGCTCGTTGACGGCCTTGATGACCTCCTGCACCTTCCACCAGGCGCCGATGTTGCCGGGGTTGATCCGCACGCAATCCACGACCTTGGCGGCTTCCAGGGCAAGACGATGATCGAAATGAATGTCAGCGATCAGCGGCACGGTCATCTGCGCCTTGATCTTGGGAAGCGCCGCCGCCGAATCCATGTCCGGCACCGCGACGCGGATGACTTCACAGCCGGCCGCCTCGAGTTGCTTGATCTGCTCGACCGTCGCTTTGACGTCCCGCGTGTCGGTCGAGCACATGGACTGGACGGAAATCGGCGCATCGCCGCCGATCTTGACCTTGCCGACTTTGATCTGTCTGGTTTTACGACGCGTGATATGCATTCGACTGTGCCGTGACGCCGGTTGTACGTCTTGCCTAGCTGCCCTGCTCGTCCCCGTCAGCGCCTTTCAAACCGGGGAAGGCGGCCCGCTGGCTCTGTTTCGCGCGAGGACGGCCCTCACCGGATGCCGGCTGGGCGGTACTGAGCCCGGCCGACACTTGCGTCCAGAGCCTCTTGGCTTCCTGATAGATGCCGTCGGCGGTCAATCCGTACTTCTCGCGGAGTAAATCTTGAGGCCCCTGTTCGATGTACCAGTCCGGTAACCCCATGAGCCGCGTCGGCACGTTCGCGATACCCTGTTCCGTCAACGACTCCAATACCGCCGACCCGAAGCCGCCCATCTTGGAGCCTTCCTCGACCGCTAGGACACACCGGGCATGCCTGGCCACCTGGCCGATCAATTCATGATCCAGCGGCTTCACGAACCGCGCGTTGATCACCGCGGCGGAAATGCCTTCCTGCTCCAGCCGCTCGGCCGCGCGAACCGCATGCCACACGGTGACGCCGATCGCCACGATCGCGATATCGGTCCCATCTTTGAGCAATTCGCCCTTGCCGACCGGAAGAACCTTCATCTCCTGATCCATCGGCACGCCGAGGCAGGCGCCGCGCGGGTAGCGCACGGACACGGGCCCGTCGTAGCTCAACGATGTCTTCACCATGTGCTGCAGCTCGTTTTCGTCCTTCGGCGCCATGACCACCATGTTCGGTACGTGCCGGAGAAAGGCATAATCGAACGCCCCGTGGTGCGTGGTGCCGTCTTCCGCGACAAGCCCGCCGCGATCGATCAGGAACGCCACCGGCAAATTCTGCGTCGCCACATCATGCACGACCTGATCGTAGGCGCGCTGCAGGAACGTCGCATACATGCAGACCGCCGGCTTCATGCCCTGCGTGGCGAGGCCTGCCGCAAACGTGACCGCGTGCTGCTCGGCGATGCCGACGTCGTAGAGGCGGTCCGGAAATTCCTTCTCGAACCCCGTGAGGCCCGTGCCTTCGCCCATGGCTGCAGTGATTGCCACGACCTTCGTATCCTGACGGGCCATCTTCGTCAACGCGTCGATTGCGTGCGCCGTGTAGCTGGGGCGCGAAGGCTTCTTGGCCGGCGCGCCGGTCTCGCGCACGAACGACGGGCAGGCATGGAACCACACGGGATTCTTTTCCGCCGGCTCGTAGCCAAGCCCTTTCTTGGTGATCACATGCAACAGCGTGGGACCCTTGAGTTTGAGCACGTGGTCAAAAATCGGCAGCAGATGCTCGAAATTATGTCCGTCGATCGGACCGACATATTGAAAGCCCAATTCTTCGAACAACAGCCCGGGCAGAATCAACCCCTTGGCCAATTCCTCCGCCCGATGGGCCATTTTCTGCATATCCTGCCCGATATGCGGAATCGCGCTCAGCAAATGCCGGGCCTCCTCTTTCATCTTGATAAAGAACTCGCCGGTGAAGGTGCGGTTGAGGTAGGCCGAGATCGCGCCGACGTTTTTCGAAATCGACATCTGGTTGTCGTTCAAGACAACCAGAAAATCCCGCTTGCAGCCGCCCGCATGGTGCATGCCTTCGAGCGTCATGCCGGACGTCATCGCACCGTCGCCGACCACGCAGACCACTTTGTGGTGTTCGCCCTTTTGATCGCGCGCCGCCGCCATCCCGTAGGCGGCCGACACGCCGGTGCCCGCATGGCCGGCATTGAACGTGTCGTAGACGCTCTCTTCCCGTTTGCAGAAGCCGCTCAACCCGCCGGACTGCCGCAACGTATGAAACTGCTCCCGACGGCCGGTCAGCAGTTTGTGCGCATAGGCCTGATTGCTGGTATCCCAGACGATTTTATCCTTCGGCGTATCGAGCAGGTAATGCATCGCCACCGTCAGCTCGATGACGCCCAGGTTGGACGCGAGATGCCCGCCGACGCTGGACACGACGGACACGATCTGCTCCCGGATTTCCTGGCACAGGGCCGGGAACTGCTCCGGCGGCATCCGCTTCAAATCAGCGGGACTATTGATGGTTTTCAGCAATGACATATCCTCTGCTCCTTCGGTAACGTGCTTCTCTGTTCGATGTAAAAACTGGACGCGTATCCTGAACTTTCTGCTCGCAGAAAGCTTGCGGTAACTGGGTATAGTTTCCCATAGAATTCTTTGAGCTGTCAAGCACTTGCGATCGAAAAGCTCCCTTTAGAATGGGTAGTCCAGTCCGGCGTACACCGCCCCCCCTTCCTCACTAAAGCCATAGTCAATCCGGCCGACGGTTCCGGGGCGAACGAGTGCTCTGAACCCGATGCCGGGCGTCACTACATAATCCCTGAACTGGCGATTATTGAAGGTGTTGAACACCTTCCCCATGTCCACGAACGGCGCGATTTCGAATTCGGCCATAACGTTGGCGACCCGCGTCCGCAGCACGTGGATACGCTGCTCGATATTGAGCACCACCAGATTATCGTCGATGAACCGGTCCACCCCATACCCGCGCATATTATTCTGGCCGCCCAGGGAACTCTTCTCGTAGAAGGGAACCTCAAAGCCCTGGGTCATTTGCAGGTTGCCCCGGACCACCAGGATCATCTTCTTCGACTCGCTCGGAAACATTTTTTTGATGTCCACCTCGTAACGGCCGTAGATCGGACGCTCACTATTGGAGAAGTTATTATTCAGTTCGGCATAGGCGGTGATCTGAGTACCAACGGTCGGTGACGTCAGGTTGTCGCGGGTATCATAATGAAACGAGATCCGGCTTCCCAGGATAGACGCGCCGTCCACACCGGCGGTGCTGCGGAGACTCGTGTCCAGCAGTTGGGGCACTCCCCTGGCCCCTCCAGTCTGGACTTGGACGTCCCGATAGCGCTGGCTAAGCGCAAGCTGCGTCACTTCGTTGAGATAGATACCGAATTTCCAGTTCGCGCGGACTTCGCGTGCGGTGTAATTGGTTTCATCCGCTTCCAGAGTCTGCTGGCTGATCCCGAAAAACCGTGACGTGGCGTTCTTGAAGAACGCCGCGCCGACAGTGAACGTATAGCGGCCGTCGGCCAGCGCCGGGTCCAGATAACTGAAGACCAGCTTGCGCTCGATCCGTTCGGTGATGGACGCCTGGAATCGTGTCTGGCGCCCGCCCGGATCATATTTGAACATATTGTACGTGCCGCGCACGCCGAGGTACGAGTTGTGGATGAGCATCGGCGCATGGAGATATTTCAGCTCACCGTCCGGGTCGGTCACCAGAATCGGGACGATCAGGCCGACATCATTGCCGTCGTTACGCGTGGTAGAGGCGCTTGGAACGGGAAAGTACGTGGTGTCCGCAAACGCCCGGTCGACGAAGATCCCGGCTCCCAGCAGGAGCAGGGTGGCCAGGACCAGGGCGAGGCGAAAGGAAGCTATCTTCATACAGGAGCGGGATAGGGCGCGCCTTACTCCTTCCCTGTATCGGTTTTGAGCTTCACGAACTGGTCGGACTTCTCCCGCAGTTGCTTGACCAGATCGTCATAGCCGGACGTCCGGATGATCTTGGCAAACTGGCCCCGGTAATTGCTCACCAGACTCACGCCGTCGACCACCACGTCATAGACCCGCCAGTCCCCGCCTTTGCTGAGCAGGCGATAATCCAGAGGGATTTCAGCTTTCCCGGATATGGCCTTCGTCCGAACCTCGGCGTAGTCGCCCTCCAGCCGTTCGTTCAGATAGTGGATTTGCTCGCCCGAATACCCCTCGACCTTGTCGGCATACGAATTGGTCAAGAGCCTCATGAACAGATGGACGAATTCCGCGCGTTCTTTCTCATCTATTTTCTGCCACTGTGCCGCGAGCGTCCGTTTGGCCATCTCCTCGTAATTGAACCGGTCGCCCACAACCTTCTCCAGCAG
>JAIBHQ010000072.1 GCA_020028595.1 Nitrospirota bacterium | reverse complement strand
TTTCGGCAAGTGAAAATTCGTCATCAGCACATCCACGACCTTAAACTGATAGCCAGGCGTGATGAAGAGTCCGACGTCTCCCCTCATCGGCTTGACGGTTCCATCAGAGGAAGCGGCCGCCTCCAGAGTCCGGACGACTGTGGTCCCCACCGCCACGACGCGCCCGCCAGACTTTTTGGTCTCATTGATGGCCGCCGCCGTTTGAGGTGAAAGCTCCGCCCACTCGGTGCCCATCCGATGCTCGTCAATCCGCCCGGCCGTCACCGGCCGGAATGTCGCAGGCCCGACGTGCAGTGTCACTATGGCCGTTCGTACGCCTTTGTCTTTCAGCGCAGCCATCAACCGCTCTGTAAAATGGAGCCCGGCGGTCGGCGCCGCGATCGCGCCGGCCTCACGCGCAAACAGCGTCTGATACCAAATACGATCCTGCTCGTTGGGATCGCGCTTGATATAGGGCGGCAGGGGCATCCGGCCGATCTTCTCCAGCAACGCCGGCACGGACGAGGAAAACTTCATGATGATTCCACCGGCTCCCTGCTCCACCACCGTCGCGGTCGCGCCGCCGTCCAACTCGATGGCCTGACCAGGCTTTGTTCCTTTGCACAGGACTTCCCACTGATCCGGCTGATTAGGTTTGGCCGGCCTGACCAGGACCAGCTCGACGTGACCGCCGCCCGGCTGCTTGCGCCCGCTGAGCCGGGCCGGCAAAACCTTCGTATCGTTCACGACTATCAGATCTTTGGCGTTGAGAAACTTGGGCAAGTCTGCCACGTGACGATGCGTGCAGGCACCTCCGCCTTTCGGCACGACCAGGAGACGCGCCTGATCGCGAGGTTCAATCGGATGGTCTGCAATCAGCGAGGGATCGAACGAAAAATCGAACTCAGAGAGGAGCATTAGCGGGAGAGGGACGAGGTGCGCCTGAGTTCTGTACCGGGAAAGTAGTAGGCCAGGATGGTCGTGTAGGGATAGCCGTGCTCGGCCATTTCCTTGGCTCCCCACTGGCAGAGACCGACGGCATGGCCGGACCCGCGCCCGGAGAGGGCAATCTCCCATCCCATGGATTCCACATCGAACTGCGTGCTGAGGATCACGGAATAGCCGATCAGACGGCGGAAGTCCTCGCCGCGCAGAATCAGTTCGCCGCGTGAGTGAAGAATCCGGAGCTTGGTCACCCGCCCGGCCTTGCTGTAGGCAAAGGGTGTCAGGCTGGCGATGGCGCCCACATCCACACCCTGCCGTCGGAAAGTGTTTTCCAAGTCCTGCACCTTGAGAACGGCGCGCCATTGATAACGTGGCGCGTTCACATCGAAGGGACAATCCACGCCTTTCAAGTAGGGCAGGTCCTTGGACCAGACATTCACGGCATCTTCGGTGGGGCCGGCCGCCGTGGACGAAAAGGCCGCGTAGATCGGCGCGTTCTGATGGGCCACGGCAATCCCGCGCGTGGACTCCACGGCCTCCTGCACACGATGATCCACACCCTGGCGCCCCTGGTAGACCTGATCCTGCACCGTGGCGACGAGATCGTACTCGCGTGACTTGTTCAGCATCCGTTGGTAGAGGGCATAGGTCCGCGCGACGACCGCCTGGGCCTTGAGCGCCTCCGGATGCCAGCCCGGAGACATTTCGGCCGGCACGACGCCCTTGATGTATTCCTCCAGGTCCACGTCGTTCACGAGAAGCAACCCATTGCCGCGGACCAGAATTTTCAGGCTGCCGCCGACGATCAGCGGCTTGAGCTCGCCGGTCCCGTTACCGCCGTTCGTCACGGTCAGATCGCCACCGCGGCTCCGGATGGTCACGGACTCAGCCGGCGCCCGTTCCCCGTTCAATGTCAGGCCGCCCGCCGATGGCCTGGCCACAACGGACCCCGCGAATACCCGCGTGTCCCCGTTCGGCATCTGAACGGTGACCCCACGCTCGGCGGAGACTTCCACCCGCTGAGAGTCCTGCATCAGCAGGACGCGCATCATATCGTCGGCAAAACTTGTGTCCGGAAAGAGAAGAAAGAGCATCGCCCAGAAGGCAAGAACAACTGGCGGCATGGTCACCGTTTCGACAGAAAATACACCAGCAGACTCAGCACGACACTGATCAGAATGCTCGTGGTCAGCGGAAAATAAAAACTGAAGCCGTCTCGCTTGACGGAGATATCGCCGGGTAATTTGCCGAACCATCCCAGCCATTGGCTCAACAGCCCGCCAGAACCTGCATTCTTCTCGACCAGGAGGATCGCCACACCGGCCAGCGCGAGAAGCCCGCCGGCCAGAATCAGCGCTTTCCCCAGTCCGTTCCACTCAGGCACAAGCACGGCAGACTCACTTGATCAGCAGCTCGGCGATCTGGACGGCGTTGAGCGCCGCGCCCTTCCGAAGATTGTCGGCCACGACCCAGAGATTGAGCCCGTTCTGGATGGACTCGTCTTCCCTGATCCGTCCGACATACACCTCATCCTTGCCGGCCGCGTCCAGCGGCGTGGGGTAAATCTGATGGGCCGGATCGTCGTACAGCAGCACGCCCGGCGCGGTCGAGAGAATGGCCCGCGCCTCGTTGGCCGACAGCTTTTTCTCGGTTTCAATGTTCACCGCCTCGGAGTGACCGACATAGACCGGCACCCGGACCGTGGTCGCGGTCACCTGGATCGTCGAGTCCCCCATGATCTTTCTGGTTTCGTGCAACATTTTCATTTCTTCCTTGGTATACCCGCTCGGCAAAAACTCATCGATGTGCGGCAGGCAGTTGAATGCGATCTGATAGGGATAGACCCTGGGCGTCGGCTCCTTAAAACCAAGCAGATCCTTGCACTCTTCCATCAGCTCGTCCATCGCCTCCCTGCCCGTGCCCGAGACGGATTGGAACGTCGTCACGACGACGCGCCGGATGCGCGCAGCGTCGTGCAGCGGCTTCAAGGCCACCACCATCTGGATCGTCGAACAGTTGGGGTTGGCGATGATGCCCTTGTGGTGCGGGACATCGTGCGGATTGACCTCCGGCACGATGAGCGGCACATCCTTATCCATGCGCCACGCCGCACTGTTATCGATGACCACCGTGCCGGCCTTGGCCGCAATCGGCGCGTACTCGCGGCTCACGTCGGTGCCGGCCGAGAACAGGGCGATGTCCACCCCTTCAAACGAGTCTTTCTGGAGCGCCTGGATGGGAATGTCCTGCCCGTGGAACGTGACCGTGCCACCGGCCGAGCGCGACGAGGCCAGCGGCACGAGCTTCCCCACCGGGAACTTCCGTTCCTCAAGCACCTCGATCATCTCGGTGCCGACCGCGCCGGTCGCCCCGACGACAGCCACGGTGTAGCTTTGCTTCTTCTTCAGCATGACTTACTCGTCCAGTTAAAAGTGAAAGGTGAAAAGTTAAAGGTTCGGCAGTGTTTCGTTTGAATTTACTTTTTACCTTTTACTTTTCACTTTTTACTTCGCTGGTTGCCGCGTCATGCGGCAATCAGGCGGACCCGATGGTTAAACGTATCCGCAATATACACGTTCCCCGCCTCATCCACCACCACCCCGAACGGGTAATTGAGGCTGCCGGCAAGCGGATCGCCGCCGTCGCCGCCGAACTGTGCCTGGCCGCTGCCGGCCATGCGCGTGATGATTTTTTTCTTCCGGTCCCAGCGCCGGATCAGATGGCTGTCCGAATCCGTGATCAAGAGATTCCCGGCCCGATCCAGCGCGATCCCGTAAGGACGGGACAGGCTGGTCGAAAATTCGTTGGGCAGACCGGAGAACCGGTACTCGCCCCCGTCGCCGGCGACCGTGCTGATGATGCCCGTCGCCGGATCGACCCGGCGGATGCGGCCGCTGAACGTATCGGCAATATACAGATCCCCGTCGGGGCCAAGCGTCAACCCGCTGGGCCCGGAGACCCCCGCCTCAGTCGCCGGCATCCCATCGCCCATATAACCAGTTTCGCCGGTGCCCGCGACAGTCGTCATGATGCCGGTAGTCAAGTCTACTTTACGCACCCGGTTGTTGCTCTGATCGGCAATGTACAGGTTTCCACGACCGTCCACCGCGAGAGCGGCCGGCTCATTCAACGTCGCCGCGGTCGCCGGACCACCGTCACCCGAGCAGCGATGCTGGCCGGTTCCGGCAATCGTCGAGATCATGCCGGTGGCCGCGTCCACCTTCCGGATGCGATGGTTCATCGTGTCGGCAATATAGAGATTTCCCCGTCCATCCACCGCCACCGCACCGGGAAAATTCAATGTCGCCTGCGTCGCCGGACCGCCGTCGCCCCCAAACCGGCCGCTTTTACCGGTCCCGACGACATAGCGGACTGTGCCGCTCACATCGGACAGTTGTACGAATTTTTCAGCCTTGCCGGAGGGCGGATCTGCCAGGGGATCTTCGTCTTCCTCCGGTGCATGAACTTTTGCCGGCCCGCTGTCTCTATTGTCATTCTCCGGACGCCCAGCCACCGTCGCGATCAGGCCGCTCGCGAGATCCACCTTCCGAATCACATGGTTTTCCGCGTCGGCTATATAGAGGATACCGTTGGGGCCCAGGGCCAGGCTTTTCGGCTCGTTCAGGCGCGCCCCGACAGCCGAACCGTTGTCGCCTGAGTAGCCCGGTTCACCCGTGCCGGCCACCGTCGTGATAGTCCTCATGTCGAGCAATTGATCTTTCACGGCATTGTGTCCTGAGCTATCAGCCATCAGCTTTCAGCTCCGAATCCGGACTGACAGCTGAGCGCTGACTGCTGATGGCTTTCCTAGCCCTTGAGGTTCTTCAGGATCGCCGCGCCCATTTCTTTGGTGCCGACCAGCGTCATGCCCGGCGTGTGGATTTCCTTCGTTCGATAACCCTGCTCGAGCGTCGCCACAATCGCCCGCTCGATCGCCTCCGCTTCCTTGTCCAACTTGAATGCGTAGGACAGCATCATGGCCGCCGAGGCGATGGTGGCAATGGGATTGGCGATGTTCTTCCCCGCAATATCAGGCGCGCTGCCATGGATCGGCTCGTACATGCCGGTCTTGGCGCCGATGCTGGCCGACGGCAGCATCCCGATCGAGCCCGTCAGCATCGCCGCTTCGTCGCTCAGGATATCGCCAAACATATTGGTGGTCACCATCACGTCGAACTGTTTGGGATTGCGGACCAGCTGCATCGCGCAATTGTCCACGTAGATATGGCTCAGTTCGATGTCCGGATACTGTTTATGGACGTCGATCACCACGCGGCGCCACAGTTCGGACGATTCGAGCACATTGGCCTTGTCCACGGACATGACCTTCTTCCGCCGCTTCCGCGCCGCTTCAAACGCCACGATCGCAATGCGCCGGATTTCCTCGGTCGTATAGACCTCGGTATTGAACCCCCGCTCGCCGCCCGGAATCTTCTCGATGCCCTTCGGCTTGCCGAAATAGATGCCGCCCGTCAGTTCGCGCACCACCAGAATGTCGATCCCTTCGACCACCTCCCGCTTGAGCGTCGAGGCATCGGCCAGCATGGAATACAATTTGGCCGGGCGGAGATTCGCATAGAGCCCCAACTGCTCCCTGAGGCCGAGCAGCGCCCGCTCGGGCCTGATGTTGTAGTCCAGCCCTTCCCACTTGGGTCCGCCG
This sequence comes from Nitrospirota bacterium, assembly GCA_020028595.1. Taxonomy (GTDB): domain Bacteria; phylum Nitrospirota; class Nitrospiria; order Nitrospirales; family Nitrospiraceae; genus 2-02-FULL-62-14. The sequence goes on along the minus strand of JAIBHQ010000072.1, from coordinate 102 downwards.
ACGGCGCCGAGCATCACGGCGTCGCTCTGTTTGGCCAGCGCCAGCGTGTCCGGCGGCAGCGGCACGCCGGTCTTGTCGATGGCCTGGCCGCCAACCGGCGCC
>JAIBHQ010000071.1 GCA_020028595.1 Nitrospirota bacterium | reverse complement strand
AAACCAAAATTGACTCCTGGCCCGTTCGTGCCCCGCCCGCGTCCCAGGCAGGCGCCTGGCGGGCCCCCGCCGCGCGACCAGTACGGTGCATTCCAAGCCTCGTTGCTCTATTGCCCGCAGTGCAAGCAAGCCACTCCGACGCGGGAGCGACTGCTCCTGGTGCTTCCGAACGGAAACCTCTACGAATACCTCTGCGCCCAGTGCGGGACGTCGACGGGATCCAAGACGAGTCTGGATCACGCGGAAGGTAAACTGCTTCCTCCATAAGGAGCCGCTGCGCGTTGCCTGAGACAGGCGTGAAAAATGGCAGGATAACGAAGGACGGAAACTAGGCCAGGCCGTCGACGGGAATGCCTTCCTCGATCAGCATGACAGGAATGTCCTCGCGGATCGGATACAGAATCTTCTTGTCGGCTCTCAAGAGCCCGCCATCCAGAGGCTCCTTGACCGACTGGCCGGCCTTGTTTTTCAGGATACCCTGCTGAACCCGTGCGTTCAATGTCCCGATCAGTGCGTCAGTGGCGATGGCAACGTCCTGCTTTGTTTCAGGACAGCACAGGATCGCCAGGAGTTCTTGGTCAATATTGGCTTTTGGCATGATCGCCTCGCTGGTGGAAGGCACTCACCGTCTCATTTGCAGGCACTAGAATAATTCAATCGCCCATGAAGATCAAGCCTGCGAGGGGACGCGGCGGCCCGGAGAGTGTGCGCAGCCAGCGGGAATTTGCTAGACTGCGACACACTGGGAATCCTACTCATGTGCACGGGATGGCGAAATATTCAACGCCAGTTCTTGACCGGCCTGTTCATTCTGGTGCCGGCGTGGGGCACCGTGCTCATTCTCCGCACGCTTTTTTCCACGCTCGATCAACTACTGGGGAAGGTGTTCGGAGATGTGGTGACCACCAATATCCCGGGGCTCGGCATTGTGTCGCTTGTGGCGCTCATTGTGCTGGCCGGCGTGCTGGCGACCCATTTACGGCTTGGGCAGCGCCTGCTGCAGGGAACGGAAGAGTGGTTCCAGCGTGTGCCCGTGGTCCGAAGCGTGTATCTCACGATCAAAAGCATGACCGATTTGTTTCAGTTCCGCTCCCGGTTCAATCGCAGCACCGTCGTGGTATTCCCGTTTCCCCGTGATGGGCTCTGGGCGCTTGGATTTGTGATGGGGCTGGCCCCCGGGGTCATTCAAGTCGTGCCCTCGACGCCGCTCATGATGGTGTTTGTGCCGACCGCGATTCACCCCTTTACCGGCTACCTGGCTTTCATCCCGGAAGGCAACGTCGTCCCGATTAATCTTCCTCCCGAGGAGGCGATGAAGATGGAGTTTTCAGCAGGCCTGTACCGGCCAGCGCCGGGCTGGCTGTCCAGGGCCGGCACGACCGTGCCGCCGCAGGACGGGCCGCGAGTCGGAGGGCCATGCTGAACGGTCTCATTATTCGACCCGCCAGGACGGACGATGTCGACGCGCTCGTCCGATTCAGTGCGGCCATGGCGTTGGAAACGGAGGGGCGGCGCCTGGATGAAACACGTCTGCGCCAGGGGACCCAGGCAGTCCTTGACTCGCCCGCCCGCGGTTTTTACACCGTGGCGGAGTTGATGGACCGGTCGCCTCGACTGGTGGTCGGTCAGCTCCTGGTCACGTTCGAATGGAGCGACTGGCGCAATGCCACGTTCTGGTGGATTCAAAGCGTCTATGTCGATGCGGCGTGGCGGCGGCGGGGCGTCTACCGCAAGATGCATGAATCGGTTCTCGAGCAGGCCAGACGGCAGGGCGATGTGTGCGGCATCCGGCTGTACGTCGAGGAAGCGAACGCCGTTGCCAAGACGGTCTATGAAAAAGTGGGATTGGGCGACTCATCCTATCATGTGTTTGAAAATGATTTCGTACTGGAGAGAAAGGAATTCCATGGGAAGGGATAGCCATGCATCACGAGTGGCGAGACACCTTATTGCGAGCATGCTGGTCATCGCTGTCTTTGGGGAGCTGTCTGCAATGACCGGTTGCGCCTTTGTCAGGGGAAAGTATGGAGACCGGTTCGACCCCGCAGATGTAGAATCAATTAAGAAAGGCACTTCAACTAGAACCGACGTGGCAGCGCGATTAGGTGCTCCCGACAGGATTATTGAGGTGAATGGGCACGAAATATTCCAGTACTACGATTACGATCTGAAATCGGGGACTGTGCTTTTCTTCTCTCGGACAAATATCAAGGGCCAGGACCTGTATGTGTTCTTTAATAAGGAAGGCGTCGTGGACGACGTTGCATTTGGCAAACTGAAACCTCCTCCAGAGTTTCAATTCTGGCCATTTGGCGATTGAATATGACTGTGCGCATATTCATGCAACGCCCCATCTTTCTCACATTGTTGCTAGCGTTCTCACTATGTGCTTCCGGTTGTCCGCTCCGCTGGCAGCGAGTCACCCTCAATCATCCGATCAAGGCGGATGATGTTTCGTTCATTGTGCCAGGGCAAACGACGCTTAAGCAGGTTCTGGAGAAGCTTGGAGTTCCGGATCAGATCGAGCACTCGACGATAGGCCCGATTACGCAATACGATTTCCTTGACGCGAAAGAGTTTAAAGTTGATCTCTTAGCGCCACTCCCGCTTGCGGTGTCGGCCGTAGCTGTGGTTCCAGGTTCGTACCGGCAAATGGAACTGCAGAGTGGTGGCATCGGACCGGATCATTTCAGGGTGTTCTTTGATTCCAATTGGATTGTGCAAAGTTATGCTTTTGAAATTCACCCCCAGGCGACGGAATACAGGCTGTGGCCATTTTAACCACCATGGGCATCCTGCATTGCTGCACCTCCCGCGTCCCGCTATAATCAGCCCCTATGGGCAAGACCCCCAAGAATCCCGGGCAACTCACAGATGCCCTGCTGCAGTCTCCTTCCTATCGCCGCGCCGATCAGGATATCGAGTTTTTAAATCGGGACGAGTTGCGGCCCATCCGGCTGCAACTCGAACTGCTCAAGCCGGAAATGATCCAACAGGAAGAGGGGGTCCGTTCCACCATCGTGGTGTTCGGCAGTGCCAGGCTGGTCGAGCCGGCTGCAGCGCAGGCGCGGCTGAAAAAGGCTGAAGCGGCGCTGGCCAGGAAACCGAAGGATCGCGACCTGCTGCGGGCGGTCGCGGTGGCGCGCCAGCAGGTGAAGCTGGCTCCATTCTACGACCAGGCGCGCGAATTCGGCCGGCTGGTCTCTTCAACCTGCCAAATTGACGGACGATGCGATTTTGTCGTGGTCACGGGCGGCGGGCCCGGGATCATGGAAGCGGCCAACCGCGGCGCTGCCGATGTCGGCGCCAAATCCGTGGGGTTGAACATCACTCTGCCTCATGAACAGACGCCGAATCCCTACATCACACCGTCGCTGTGTTTCCAGTTCAAATACTTCGCCATCCGGAAGATGCATTTTCTTCTCAGGGCCAAAGCACTGGTCGCGTTCCCGGGTGGATTCGGCACCCTCGACGAACTCTTCGAAACACTCACGCTCCTTCAAACTGGAAAAGTCACCGGTTTGACGATCGTTCTGATGGGCAAGACGTTCTGGGAAAAGGTGATCAACTGGCCGGCGCTCGTCGAAGCAGGCCTGATCGGCGACGAAGACCTGAAACTATTTCACTACGCGGAGACGGCGCAGGAAGCCTGGGATCTCGTCTCAAAGAATCACGGAGTCGCCTCGCCAAAATGAACATCGCCTTTCACGGCGCAGCCCGGTCCGTGACCGGCAGCCGGCACTTGCTCCAGACCAGCAGCGCGCAAGTGCTGTTGGATTGCGGGATGTTTCAAGGCAATCGCCAGGAGAGCGATCGGCGCAACCGCAATCTCGGTTTCGATCCCAAAGCGGTCAATGCCGTCCTGCTCTCCCACGCCCACATCGATCACAGCGGGGCATTGCCGGTTCTGGCCAGGCACCGCTTCTCGGGGAAAATTCATCTGACTCGTGGGACGGCCGATCTGACCAAGGTGCTGCTGGAGGACTCGGCGCGGATACAGGCGAACGACTGCAAGTATGTCAATACGGAAGAACACCGCCGGGGGAAGCAGTGCCGGGCGCCCTTTTATGATGCGGATGATGTGGGAGACATCGCACGCCGCTTTGTCGGCATCCGGTATCATGACGCCATTACCGTGCATCCGCGCATCAAAGCCTCGTTTCACGATGCCGGTCATATTCTCGGCTCGGCGGCGGTCCGTGTGGCCGTGTCCGAACGGGGCGGCACAAAGACGATCCTGTTCACGGGTGATCTGGGCCGGAAACAGATGCCGGTTCTCCGGGATCCGGACAGCCCTCCGCCTTGCGACGTGCTCATTATCGAGTCCACCTACGGCGACCGTGTGCATGAGGCGGCGACCGCGTCGCAGGAACACAAAATCCTCGAGATCGTGGCGCATGTGAAGGCGCACAAAAGCAAAATTATCGTTCCGGCCTTTGCCGTCGGACGGACCCAGGACATCGTGATGCGGATCAAAGCGCTGGTCCGTGAAGGGAAGATCGAGCCGTTTCCGATTTTCATCGATTCGCCGCTCGCCACCAAGGCCACGGAGATCTTTCGCAAGCACCCGGAGTATTATGACGAAGAAACCTTCAAGACCTTCACGTCGGATGGCGATCCCTTTGGAGCGCGGTACATCCGCTACGTGTCGTCGGTGGACGACAGCAAGAAGCTGAATGCGATGAAAGGCCCCTGCATGGTCATCGCTTCTTCCGGCATGTGCGAAGGCGGGCGGGTGCTGCACCATTTGAAGCATGCCATCCAGAACGAAGCCAACGTCATCGCGATCGTCGGATTTCAGGCGGAGCATACGTTGGGGCGCAAGCTGGTCGAGAACTGGGATGTGGTGCCGATTTTCGGCATTCCGACACCGCGCCGCGCGCAGGTCGTGCGGTTCAACGGCCTCTCGGCCCATGCCGACCGCAACGATTTGCTGGCATACGTTCGTGCAATTCATCCGTTGCCGGGCAAGGTGTTCGTCGTTCATGGAGAGGAAAAACAGGCGCTGTCCCTGGCGGCCGCCATGCAGGCAGAACATCCGGGCATGCAGGTCGTGGTTCCGCACGCCGGGTCGGTCCATGAAGTCTAACCGGTTTCAGCGAATTGGTGCAGCGGGCCTGGCAATGCTGGCCGCGGTCAGCCTGTGCGCAGACCATGGCATTGCAGCCGAATCAACGGAAACCCGCCAGCGCGCGCGTGAACTGGGCATTACCATCGGACGCTACCAACCAGGACCGCTGAATGCCATTACCGATGTCGCGGGGGTGAAAGTCGGGCAGGTGACGTTGAGCAAAGGCGAGGGCAAACTCAAGCCGGGCCAGGGGCCCGTGCGCACGGGAGTGACGGTCATCGTGCCGCGCGACGATGTCTGGCACAAGAAAGTACCGGCCGGATCGTTTGTGCTCAACGGCACCGGCGAGATGACCGGTCTCGCCTGGGTCGCGGAGTCTGGATTCCTGGAATATCCGATCGCGCTGACGAATACGCTGAACGTGCCGCGGGTTGCCAACGGGGTGATGAGCTGGATGATCAAGCGCTATCCTGAGATCGGCATCACCGACGATACCCTCACGCCGGTCGTGGCCGAGTGCGACGACAGCCGCCTGAACGATAGTCAGGGGCGGCACGTGTCGGAGCAGGACGTCATGGCTGCGCTGGACGGAGCCTCGACCGGTCCCGTAGTCGAGGG
>JAIBHQ010000070.1 GCA_020028595.1 Nitrospirota bacterium | reverse complement strand
AACGCCACCTTCGGAGTAAACCCTACCCTCTCGGCGGGGTGACACGCCCCTTCGCTCCAACGCCTCCCGGACAACCGACAAAGAAACGAGCTTGGCAGCCCGGTCTCCCTTCCTCTACTCGTCTTCGTCCTCCTGACTGCTCCGATTCGAAGGAATCCCGTAGCGCTTGCACTTCTCCCATAGCGCTTTCCTGGATAGACCGAGAATTTTTGCCGCCATCGTCCGGCTGCCTTCCGCCCGCTCGAGAATCGACAGGATGTACTGTTTTTCGAACTGCTCCCGCGCCGCCGCCAGCGAATCCACGACATCGCTTCGGCTGACTGGGACCGCCCGCTTCCCCGTCAATCCTTCACTGCAAAATCCACAGCCTTCCTGCTGAGGGCCGCCAAGATAGGGGCAGGACGGCATCCCACAGAGATCCCATGCCTGGATGTCCTCACTCGGCCGGCAGAGGGCCACGGCCCGTTCGACCATGTTCTCCAGTTCGCGCACGTTGCCCGGGAACGAATAGCGCAACAGGACTTCCCGGCTGCCCTGCGAGAACCCCTTGACCGCCTTGCTGCTGGACTTCTTTTTTCAAGTCTTTCTGGGTGGCGCAGACCAGGCGGACATCCGAGTCGATCGTTTCATTGCCCCCGACGCGCTCGAATTGCCGTTCCTGGAGCACGCGCAGCAGCTTGACCTGCACGACCGGGGAAATCTCGCCGATCTCATCCAGGAACAGCGTCCCCTTGTGGGCCAGCTCGAACCGGCCGCGGCGTTGCTTCAGCGCGCCGGTAAACGCGCCCTTCTCGTGCCCAAAGAGCTCGGCTTCCAGGAGGGTTTCGGGCAGCGCGGCGCAACTGATCTTGATCAGCGCCTGGTCGCGTCGCGGGCTGCTGCGGTGAATCGCATTGCGCCACCAGCTTGACCTTGTCCAGCACCTCCCGCATGCGCTCGTTTTTTCCCAGAATGCCCTCGAAATTGAACTTGCCTTCCAGTTCCTCCCGCAGCAGCAGATTTTCCTGCCGGAGCGCCAGCACCTTGCCGATGCGCTCGACGATGAGGAGCAGTTCATCCATCGAGAAGGGTTTCGTGATGTAATCGTACGCGCCGGCCTTCATCGCCCCCACGGCCGTTTCCACCGACCCGTGCGCGGTGATCACGACGACCTCCGTTCTCGACGACCGCTGTTTCGCCGCCTGAAGCAGCGTCAGGCCGTCAATTCCAGGCAGGCGAAGGTCCGTCACGACGATGTCGGACGCCGCCTGGTCCAGCATGGCCAGCCCTTCCGATCCGGTCGCCGCCGCGCGCACGTCGCAGCCGACGGCGCGCAGCGCATCCTCCATGGACAGGCGCATCAGGGGTTCGTCGTCGATGATCAGCACGGTCGGCGATTTCACGACATTCTCCCTGCCATCGAGCGCGCCACGAGCCGCTCATGCGAGAGCGGCAGGCAGACCGTAAACACGGACCCCTTGCCGACTTCACTGTCGACGAGAATCCGGCCTCCGTGCCGCTCGACGATGCCCAGGCTGACCGACAGTCCAAGCCCCGTGCCTTCTCCGGTCCCCTTGGTGGTAAAGAAGGGATCGAAGATGCGCGGCAGGACGTGGGCCGGAATTCCGCACCCCGTATCCTCCACGCGCACCTCGCAGTTCTCGTCATGAGCCCGCGTCCGAATGGTAATCACGCCGCCGTCCCTGGTCGCCTGGATGGCATTGAGGACCAGATTCATCAGGACTTGCTCCATCATGTGCCGGTCCACCATCAACGCCGGAAGATTCCGCTGAAGCTGCCGGTCCAGACTGATTTTTTTCGCGGCCACCGCATGCTCGGTCAGCGCCAGGACCCGCTCGACGACGTCGTTGATATTGGCGGGAGAAAACTCCGGATCGTGCTGCTGGGAAAAATCCAGCAATTGGCGGACAATTTTCTGGACCCGGCGCAGCCCATCCTCGATGGAGGCCACATATTCCTCCTGCCGTGCCGGCGACAGGGCGCCCTTCCTGAAATTGTAGAGGCAGTTCAGAATGCCCCCCAGCGGATTATTGATCTCGTGCGCCACGCCGGCGGCCAGCTTTCCGACCGAGGCCAGTTTCTCTGAATTGCGGATCTGCTGCTCCAGCTTCTTGGTCTCCGTGATGTCCCGCGCAATGCCGAGCACGCCGTGGATGCGCCCCTGCACATCGCAGAGCGGCGACACGCTGACCGTCACCATCCGGGTCTCGCCGGTCTTGCAGAGCACTTCCACTTCGTAGACCTGCTTGGCTCCGATATCCAGCGTGCTTTTCAAGCGGCGGCCGCGGTGACGTTTCGACAACAGGGACAGGTAGGGCCGGCCGATCAAGTCGTCTTTCTGATACCCCCAGCCTGAAATTTTGCTGTTCACGTAGGTGAACCGTTGCTCGGTATCCAGGGTGTAAATGACGTCATTGGCGTTTTCGAGCAGGTTCTCCAGATAACGCTTGGTCGCTTCAATTTCCTTGGACCGCTGCTCAAGCTGACTGAACGACTGTTGCAAATTGACCGCCATGCCGTTGAACGCATCGGCCAGATGCTCCAATTCGTCGCCGGTCTTGAGCGTCAAGTGATGATCGAGGCCGCCGGCGCCGATCCGCTGCGCTCCCTCGTGCAGCACGGCGATCGGCCTGGCGATCCTCCGGGCCACCCACGCGCCGGTCGCCACGAGGACCGCGAACACCACCACGCCATAGACGGAGACTTTCAGGAGCAGCTGATCGAGCGTCGTGTAGGTTTCCGCCGGGTTCTGGCGCACGAAGGTGATCCACCGTTTTCCACCCAAACTGCCCGGCGCCAGGCGGTCGCTCAATCGCACCGGGGCAAATCCGATCAAGGAATTGCGTCCGCCATGCGAATCGTCTTCGGCAATGGACCACCCGGCCTGCATCGGCCTTAACTGCTCGACCAGCGCCGGCGTGATCGCGTGTTCCTCCGGCGCCAGCACGGGACAGATCAGCGGCGTGCCATCCGAACTCATCAACATGGCATGGCCGGTCGCCCCGATGGTGACCTCTGAAATCGACTGGAAGAGCGAATCCCGCTTCAGCAGCACGCTGACGACTCCGATGACGGTCCGTTGCTCGTCGTCCCAAATCGGAACGGCGACAATCAGGACGTGCGTGCCGTAGGACGGATCGAAATGGATCTCGCTGACATACTCCGCGCCGCGTCCCTTGTTGAATGCCGCCTGCCACCAGGTGCTCTTGCCATGGAAGTACTCCCCTTGAGGGATCGAACTGACGACCAGCGCGCCCTGGTTATCCGTCACCAGAATCCCGAGATAGTCGGCCCGCCGGATGTCGTGCAACCGGATCAGATAGTTGGTCACGATGCGATTGATGAACAGGGGGAACTCGTTGCTCTTGCCCCGCCGCCGCCATTCCTTCTGCCAGTCCTGGATCATGGACTCGATGTTGCGCGGCTCCTTGCCCGCATAGCTGCGATTGGCCTCCGTCACGGACGTGCGGAGAAATGGCGTCGCCGCCAATTGTTCGGCTTCATTGATCCCGCGGGTCACCTTCATTTCGACCCGGCGGGCCGCTTCCACGGCTTTTTCACGGAAGTTGGCCCCGATTGTTTCGTGAAGCGCCCGGCGCTCGGTGAAGTAGGTAAGGACCAGGGAGAGTGTGAGCGGAAGCAGGCCGACCATCACGATCGCCGTGATGATCTTGCGCTGGAGACTGTGTGACCGACCCCAGAGTTTCATTTAGGTAACGCGAGACAATCCTTCTAAGTGCTTATTTTCATGCGCCTTTCATCGAATGTCAAGCAGGGGTAACGTTTGCGGGATTACTGAAAACGGCTGTCAGCTTTGTTCTCGCATCGCTCGGAACCTCGACATACAGAAAAATATGCCTCGGTCCCTCACTTGCTGCGGCCGCGCCACGGGAAGAGCACGCGTCTTGCGCGGGCGCGGGGTGGGCGGGTGAAAAGGCAGCCCTTTTGATCAATCCCGGTTCAGGAGGAAGGTTCTCAACCCCGCTTGAGCAGCTTCCCTGCTCCACTCGGCAAGACGACCAGCAACGAACTGGCGACAAAAATCGAGGAATAGGTCCCCACGACCACCCCCCACAGGAGTGCCAGCGAGAAATCGTGCAGCACTTCTCCGCCGGCCAGGGTCAGGGGAATCAGCACCAGCACCACGGTCAGACTGGTCACAATTGTCCGGCTCAACACCTGATTGACGCTGTTGTTGATGATCGTTTCCAGCCCGTCCCGGCGGCGCACGCGCAAATTCTCGCGGATACGATCGAACACCACCACCGTATCCGTCAGCGAATAGCCCGCGAGCGTCAGCAAGGCCGTCACGACCAGCAGCGTGATTTCCTTATCCAGAAGATAAAACAGCCCAAGCACCGCGAGCACGTCGTGAATCGTCGCCACGGCCGCCGCCACTCCGAAACGAAATTCAAACCGGGCGGCAATATACAGGATAATGCCGGCGAAAGAGATCAGGATGGCGATCAGCGCATCCTCCTGCAATTTATGCCCGATCGTCGGCCCGATCTCCGTCGAGGCTTCCACGTCGAGCTTCCGGTCCGGAAACTCCCTGGTGAAAATGGCCACCACCCGATCCGCCACCTTCTCCTCGATCGTCGTCGTGGTCTTCATGCGGATCAGCAGCTTGTTTCCCGACGCAAACTCCTGGATCTCCACTCCACCAAGATTGTTCCGTTCGAGCGCCGCCCGCGCCTCATCGGTCCGGACCGGCTGATCGAATTTCAGCTGGACCGCCGTGCCTCCGGCAAAGTCGATGCCGAGATTGGCAGCCCCACGGGCAATCTGCACAAGCGCCAGCATGCCCAGCACCATCATGACGCCGGAACAGATAAACGCGATCTTGCGCTTGCTCATGAAGTCTACATTGGTTTTCCCAAGAATTTCGATCATGCGTGCTCCTGCATATGAATCCTTCCTCCAGTGCTCAAATGCTCAGCTGTTCGGCCTGCCGGCGGCGGTTCATGACATCAAAGATCACCTTCGTCCCGACCAGGGCGGTGAACAGATTGATGGCGATGCCGAGACAAAGGGTCACGGCAAACCCCTTGATCGGGCCGGTCCCGAAGAGAAACAGCGCCAGGCCGGTGATCAGCGTCGTGACGTGCGAGTCGATAATCGTCAGCAGCGCCTTGTCGTAGCCTCCATCGACCGCCAGGCGGACCGGTTTGCCCTGCCGCAGTTCTTCACGGATGCGCTCGAAAATCAGGACGTTGGAATCCACGCCCATGCCCATGGTGAGAATGATTCCCGCAATGCCCGGCAACGTCAGCGTGGCGTTCAACGCCGCCAGCGCGCCGATCAGGCAGATCAGATTCAGCGTCAGGGCGAAGTCCGCAATGACGCCGGACAGGCGGTAATAGAACGCCATGAACAGCACGACCATGACACCGGCCAGCAGCGTCGAGTGAATGCCTTTTTCAATGGAGTCTCTCCCCAGCGAAGGCCCCACGGTGAGGTCCTGGATCACTTTCAATGGAGCCGGCAAGGCGCCGGCCCGCAGCACGATGGCCAGATCGTTGGCCTCCTGCGTGCTGAAGCTCCCCGTGATTTGCGCCCGCCCTCCGCTGATCCGCTCCTGAATCACCGGCGCCGAATAGATCGTATTATCGAGAACGATCGCCATGCGTTTTTTGACGTTCTCTTCGGTGATCCGCTCGAACTCGCGGGCCCCCCTGGCATCGAAGGACACCGCCACATACGGATCGTTGAACTGCCCGATGGACACGCGCGCGTCGCTGAGCACATCCCCCGCCAGCATGACGCGCTTTTTGACCAGATAGGGAATCCGGTATTCCCGTCCACTGTCCTTCTCGACGACCTTTTCGAATAAAATCTGGTCGCCTTCGGGAATTTTGTCCTGATGTTGCTTGAGGATGCTCTCTTCCTGTCCTTTGAGCACCCGCTGCGGCAATTCAGTCGCCAACCGGTTGGTGTCATCCAGCATCTTGAATTCCAGCAGCGCGGTTTCCTTGATCAGGTCCTTGGCCCGCTTCGGCTCCTTGATGCCCGGCAGCTGGACGACGATCTGCTTCAGGCCCTGGCGCTGGATCAGCGGCTCGGCCACTCCGAACTGGTCGATGCGGTTCCGGATCGTTTCGAGCGCCTGGTTGATCGCGGAATCCTTGATTCGCTTGATCTCGCCTTCCGGCAGTTCATAGACCAGGGTGCTGTCGGAACCGGCGCCCGCGTTTTCAGAAAACCCTGGAATTCCCTCGAGGATTTTCTGGATCTGCGCCTTCAGGTCGCCCTTCGGGAATACCAGCGTCACCTGGGCAAACCCCGTGCGCTTGACCGACTCAACCGCGATCTTTTTGTCGGTCAGAAGATCCTGGATCGTATTAACGGACCGGTCCACGGCAATCTCAACGGCACGGTCCTCCTCGACTTCGAGCACCAGATGGATGCCGCCTTGCAGGTCCAACCCAAGCGCGATCCCCTTGTTCGGGAACGCCCGTTTCAACCAGGGCGGCAGCGTCTGGAACAGGGCCGGATACGACGGAAGAAACGCCACCACCGAGAACACCACCACCAGCACCAGCAATACGAACCGCCCGCCAACTTTTTTCATGCGTGCTTCATGCTCCTTGCTGCTCCTCTTCGTCACTCCTCAG
>JAIBHQ010000069.1 GCA_020028595.1 Nitrospirota bacterium | reverse complement strand
CGACCGGTGCGATTTGGCGCTGGCGGTGGATGCCGACGGAGTCCATCTCGGGCAACAGGATCTGCCGATCCAGACGGCTCGCGCCATCATGGGGGTGGGGAAATTGATCGGTATCTCGACCCACACGGATGCCCAGGTGGCCGCCGCCGCGCAGGGTGGAGCCGACTATCTGGGTTTCGGTCCTATCTTTCCCCCCGGCTCCAAGAGGGACCACGACCCGGTGGTGGGCATGGACGGACTGCGCCGAATCAGGCGCCTGACCTCGCTCCCGGTGTTTGCCATCGGCGGGATCACGCTCGACCATGTGCGCTCAATCGTCGAAGCCGGCGCGAACGGGGTGGCTGTCATTTCCGCGATCGCACGCGCGGCCGACGTGACGGCCGCGACACGCGGCTTTGTCTCGCAGTTCCCATCACGCAATCCGCCGGTTCGTTAATGGTGGCACTTCCAGCCGTTGTGGCATACCCCTGCGCCCAGGCATGCTGAAGGAGCGGCTCGTAGGGAAGGGGCCCGACCACCGGCACACCACTGCGCTCTCTGAGCAGGGCAAGGGTGGACGCCTGTTGCATCCCATCGACACGTGTCGGCGGCATGTCCGTCGTCTGATTCAGGACAATGGCGGCGACCGTGATTCGGCGCCGCGCAAGCGCTTCCAGCGTGAGCAGCACATGGTTGACGCTGCCGATGGCCGTACGTCCGACAACGATCACCGGCAAACCGAATTGCTCGATCAGATCCCGCATATCCGCTTTGTCTGAAATCGGCACCCTGACACCTCCGGCACCCTCGATCAGCATCAACGAATGCCGTGCCGCCAACGCATGGAAGGCGGCAACGATCGTGCTCATACGAATGACGGTCTCCGCTCGTCTGGCAGCATCGAGCGGAGCGAGGGGGTCGGGAAACCGATAGGGGCTTATGGCATCCACCGGCTCAGCCATGCCGGCTGCAGCGCGGAGGCGGACCGCATCAGATTCTGCCGCACCCTCGGTCCCATAGCCGGTTTCAATGGGCTTCATCACGCCCACGGTCTGGCCTCGCTGCTTGAAGTAAACAGCGAGCGCAGCCACCACAAGCGTTTTCCCCACGCCGGTGTCGGTCCCCGTGATGAAGCAGCCGCGAAGGGATGGATTCATTGACGATTTTTTCATTGAATCATTGAAAGACCAAGAGTCCGGACCATGAAACCTGTGAATGAGCCAATGCCCCGATGATTCAATGAAAAATTCCTTCAGAGGATCCGACTATCCAAGTTCCAAACCTGTCCGGAGGTCTCCTTCATGGACGCAAGAAAGGCGACCGTCTCCGCTACCTGCGCGCGGGCCGGAGGCCGCCCCGTTGCATGATCTGTAAAATGCCCTGCAGACGGGTAGACATCTCCCGCCAGCTTTGTCTGTTGCCAGCCCGGAAAAATAAGATTGACGCGGATGCCGGACGGTCCCCATTCCCTGGCGGCCGATTTGACCAATCCGATCAAGCCAGCCTTGGAAGCAGCATAGGCGGACTGGCCCGGATAGCCCTGCATCGCCGCGTAAGACCCGATCACCACAATCGAGCCGAGGCGTTGCGACTGCATCGGTGACGCAGCGGCCTGCAGGCAGTGAAACGTCCCGGACAGGTTCGTCTCGATATCCTCGCACCACTCGTCCGTGCGTTGCGCCAGCACCAACCCGCTGGTGGCTTGCCCGGCGTTGCAGACCATCACGTCCAGCCGTCCCCAGCGGTCAACCAGCTGAGCGACCATTTCCTGTGTCTGTTTACCGTCTCGAATATCGGCATGGAGCAGCATCGCAGTGCCGCCATGCTTGCGCACGGCGGCCGCCGTACGCGCTGCAGCTTGCGCGTGCGTGCGATAGTGCACGCCGACTCTCCATCCGGCCTTTCCAAATGCCACGCAAATGGCACGGCCGATCCCGCCCGATCCTCCCGTCACCAGAACGGTCTGGCGAACCTTGGAAACTCGACGGGACGCTCCATGTCGCTGTAAACGAGCGCGCGGCATACGTGGAGGGCATTATCCCAATCGGTTCAGCATATGGCAAGGCGGCCCAGGGTAGAGAGTGGCAGAGAGCGGCAGTGTTGCGAGCCCATCGGTCTCTATGATACGGTGCGCCTCGCACACACGGTCACACGCCCCATGCTGCATCAACCCCAGAGACTTTGCACGCTGGCCACGCTGCTGATTGCGGCCGGCCTCTTCGCTTGGCCGTCCGGCGAGTCGCTCGCGCAGCCCAAGACACACCCGGAAGCGATTGAAGATGCCCACCTATATTTTCCCGACACGATCGGAAGTCGGTGGCGCTATCGCGGTCACATTGAAGAATGGCCGCTACAAAAAATTTCTGAGACCAAGAATTACGTCAACGTATCCACCGTTTCCGGCACCCAGACGATCAACGGCGTGACCGTCATGGTCTTTCACGATACAAACCCGGGCAACCACGGCCCGACCGACAGCTACTATCGCCGGGATGCCGTCGGGGTCGTCTATTATGGCTCATCGCCGGGCACGCCTGTCGAACGGCAGGTGATCCCGTATCAGATCGTTCGATTCCCGATCGCGATTCCTTCGTCCTTTCAGCAGTTCGACCGGAAGGGCGTCGATTTCGGCACCGATGTGGACGGTGACGGAACGCAGGAAAAAGTGGACGTGGATGCGTCTGTGACTGTCGCGGGGAAGGAGTCCATCTCAGTCCCCGCAGGCTCCTATGCCAATGCCGTCAGAATAGAAGCCAGAATGTCGCTGCGCATCCACCTTTCGAAATCCAAGCGATCCGTGGTCAGCACGGATGTCCTCACCGCGTGGTTCGCGAAGGGAGTCGGGCTGGTGAAATACACCGAGCATCAAGAGATGCCGCCCGCCGCAACGGACAGGGGATGGATCACCGAGATTACCGAAGAGCTGGAAGAAGCAGAGGTCAAAACCCTGCCTGCCGCCATCCCGACACCCAGCCGGCAATAGCCGTGAAGTTCTGCTCCGTAATGCCTACGCTCTGAAAACACTTGATAAATCACGCACAGCCTGTTAATATTCCCTCATTCGTTCAACGTTCCATGTAGGGCCTGTCCAGGAGGGACTCGTGCAAGCAGTTACACGTCCGCGTGATTATCAGACTATCATTCTGTTTTCCATTGTGACGCTCGGCGCCATGATCGGGGTGCCGCTGTATGCCTATCATTATGACTTCACCACGCTGGATTGGACGATGTTCGCCGTCCTGTACATCGTAACGGGCCTCGGCATCACGGTCGGCTACCATCGCATGATCTCGCATCGTGCCTTCGACTGTCCTGGGTGGGTGAAGGTCTGCTTCCTTCTCGCCGGCGGGTGGGCCTTGCAGAATTCGGCGCTGAAGTGGTGCGGCGACCACATCCGCCACCATGCCGTATGCGACGAGAACGACGACCCCTACAACGCGCTAAGGGGCTTCTGGTACAGCCACTGCGGCTGGCTGTTCGAGAAAGGGGATCCGGGTGCGAACGCCAAGTATGACGGGAAGCTGCGCAAGGATCCGCTGATCATGTGGCAGCACCGCTACTACGTCCCCGTGGTCCTCTCGGGGTTGGCCCTGCCGTTTGTCGTGGGTGCCATCAGTGGGGGCTGGATGGGCGGCCTCAGTTGCTTCCTGCTCGCCGGCGTGTGCCGCACCTTCCTGGTGCTCAATTCCACCTTCTGCATCAATTCGGTCTGCCACATCTGGGGTGACCAGCCGTACGGCACGAAGGACAGCAGCCGGGACAGTTGGTGGGTCTCGCTGATCACGTTCGGCGAGGGCTATCACAACTATCACCACATGTACCTGCGCGACTACCGCAACGGGCCCCAGTGGTATAACTTCGATCCATCAAAGTGGCTGGTCTTCTCTCTCTCCAGGGTCGGCCTCGCGTATAATCTGCAACGCCGCTCGAGTTAGTTGCAACTCTAAGTCTTTCCCCCGCTTGGCAGGCCCCACAGGCCACTTGCCACCGGTCAAACCCATCGTATAGAGTGTGCCGTACGCGCGCCCTGTTTGCGGCGCCATGAGGTCCTGTCTATGGCAGAGAGTACGCCAGGCCACCAGCACGGCCAGCCCGAACAGCCCAAGCCCAATCTATTACCCGACGTCAAGCACATCGTCGCCGTCAGCAGCGGCAAGGGCGGCGTCGGCAAATCCACGGTTGCCGCGAACCTGGCCGTCGCGCTTGCGGCATCCGGAGCCAGGGTCGGCCTGATCGACGCCGATATCTACGGCCCCAACATTCCCATGATGCTGGGCGTGCGCAAACCACCCGAACAGCAGGACGGCAAATTGCTCCCGGCTGAGAGCTATGGCGTCAAACTCATCTCGATGGGATTTTTCGTACCGGAGGAAACCGCCATTGTCTGGCGGGGACCGATGGTGCATACCGCCATCCAGCAGTTCTTCCGCGACGTCATCTGGGGAGAATTGGATTATCTCCTCATCGATTTGCCGCCCGGCACCGGCGACGCCCAGCTGAGCATTTCACAACTGGTTTCGCTGGCCGGCGTCATCACCGTCACCACGCCTCAGGAAGTCGCCTTGCACGACGTCCGCAAGGGTATGACCATGTTCCAAAAGGTGAACGTCCCACTGCTCGGCATTATCGAAAACATGAGTTACTACATCTGTGGCCACTGCGGAGATCGCGCGGAAATCTTCTCCCATGGGGGTGGGCAACGGGCGGCTGAAAAACTCGGCGTGCCGTTCCTGGGAGCCATTCCCATCGATCTGGCCATCCGGGCCGGTGGCGATGAAGGCATGCCGATCGTGGCCGCCAATCCGGACTCGCCGCAAGCCAAGACCTTCAGGGATATTGCGGCGAAGATTGCCGAGGCACTGAACACGCAGACATCCGGCGGTGGGATCGGAAGTCTCCTCAAAAAAATCAAACGGCCGGCCTCGAGCAGCTAGCCTTCCTTTCCGGAGAACAGCTGATGGCAGAGTTCGTGCGCATCGCGGGCACCGCAGACGTCAAACCAGGCACCGGCACGACGATCGAGGCAGGCGGAAAATCCCTTGCCGTCTTCAATGTCGGGGGCGCCTACCATGTGATTGATAACACATGCGTCCATCGCGGAGGCCCACTCGGTGAAGGCGACCTGGACGGAGACGTGGTGATGTGTCCCTGGCACAACTGGACCTACGACGTAAAAACTGGCAGATGCATCAACAACCCGTCGGCCTGCGTGCAATCCTATCCGGTGACAATCGAAGGCACCGACGTCAAGATTCAACTCTAATTCTGTGCGTACGGCGCGCACCACACGCCACGTCCGTACACGTTTTCAGGAAGGATCCTATGACCTCCCAATCGACCAGTCGAAACCACATTGAGACCACCGAGTTGTTGGTCCGGCTCTACGTCTTCCTAAACCAGTATCTCGATCGCTGTATCAACGAGGCGGCGCATCAATCCTACCCGGAGTCAGAGCTCAAAAAGCATCTGGCGGAAACCAGAGCCAGGCTCTCCGAGATCCTGACCATCAATTCTGTCGTCAAGAACAAGGTCGAGCAGGAATGCGACCGGGTGCTGACCCTGGGCGCTGCGTGCCTGAAGGGCGGCGGGAAAACAACCGACGTCGAACTCCTGAAGGCTGAGCAGGCGATTCTACGAAACAAAACCATTGCCTTGAGCGATCTGCTGGCCGTCTTCCGCGCCGTCTGACATTCCCGCCGATGCCGAAAGACATCGTCGAAAAGCATCAACTGGCCGGGCTGGA
>JAIBHQ010000068.1 GCA_020028595.1 Nitrospirota bacterium | reverse complement strand
GAAGCCATTCTGGATCACCGTGATCGTCGCGTTCGTGTTCGGATTTGTCGCGTCGCTGGCTTTCGCCAATCCGGAGATGCTGCCCAAGCATCCCGGTTATCCGAGCAAAAAGGCGGTTTCGCCCGTGACGGGGCAGCCGCTGACCAATGATTCGGGGCAGCCGAACGCGGGCGGCGAGAAGGCGCTGAAGGAAGCGGCGGGCTTTGACGATGCCCGCTCGGTTCAGCAGCTCGTAGATCCGAATAATCACCGGATTCTGAAGAATGAAGGAGCCGGGGTTCTTCCGAAGTCGAGCTTGGGATCGCCGTCATCGTCCTTGAGGTTTTTCCCGATGCTGTAGATGCGCCCCCGCGAGGGATTCAGCAGCATCGGCAGCTCCGTGAACGGATCCGTGTATTTCGATCCCGCTTCCGCGATCCGCCCTGGAATGGCCTTGCGCGAGGCTCCGCGCAGACGCGCGGCCACGCCGACGAGCCGCAGGCGGGCTTCTGTCTCAAATACCATGCCGACCTGCTGGTCCCAGGCGATGACGGACCGGCTGGGCACCAGATTATCGAGAGGGTTCGCCAGGTAATCCATGACCGTCTTCGCCGGCGTCCCGGCAAACTCGTAGAGACGCGGCGGTTTCGTGAGCGGTTGATCCGCCGCCTTGAGGAGCGCCTCGAAATGATCCGCGTAGGCGTTCAACGCCCGCTGCCTGGGAAGGGGCAGCCACATCAGCACCCGCACGAGGGGCGACGGATTCTGCACGGCGTCGAACAGCGCGTTGGTGGCGAACAGCTTGGTGTCCACGGTCAAGGCGTTTTGCATGGACCAGCGCAGCGACCGTTCGACCTGCTCGAGTGGTTTCGTTAATGGGACGAGATCGGAGACGGTATCGCCGGTGAGTTCGGGACGGCTGAACACACCGGCCAGAAGCGTCAGATCGTCGCTGAAGAGCGCGAAGGCCAGTTGTTTGACAGGCAGCGTGCGCGCCTGGGCCAGCACCGCGCGCCAGGCCTTCAGGTCCTGCTCCAGCCTGTCAATTCCCTTCGCCAGCCCCTGCCCGAATCCCTCGGCCACATGCAGCCGGTGCGCCGACAGAATCAGCGCGCAATTCGGCACGGCGAACGTGCCATAGCCGCTGTCTTCGAAAGACATGCCCAGCCACTCGCGGTAGCGCTCCAGCAGAACCGGGCTCCCGGCGGTCCATCCCTGGATGCGGCCCGCCTCCTTCTGAAATTGTCCGGCAGGATCCGGCCCCTGCCACCAGGTTTCGACGACCGAGGTCTCCTCCGGGAAGCGCATCGTCGAGGAGGAAGCCTGTTCCCATTCGCATTGGATCGGCCGGACGCTGACGGATTTTTGCAGGCGCTCGTAGCCTTCCGTCATGGGATCGCGCCCCGCGTCCGCGTCGAACCCGACAAGCAACAGATAGGCGTTCTTGCGTGGATTCTGCGAGCCGGGTGGCGGCGAGCCGGCAAAGTTTCGAACGACGTCGGAGGGGCTCTTCTCGAGCAGGAAGCACCCGATCGCCAAGACGCCAAACCCCGCGACGGCGAGGCCTGCCACGACCATGATCAGCGTGACCAGCGTCCGGACCGCCTTGCCCAGCCCGCCGGACCGACGACCGGTGGCCGCTCGTCGCGGTAGCGGCTGCGCGGCGGCCCGGCCTTTGGTCGGGATCGGGGCGCTCTCGCCAAGGGCCGGCCCAAGACCTGGCGTAAATCCTCCAGGCCCCTTTCGACTATCGACGACGAGAAAGTCGGCCCCCGTCCCAAGCGGTTTTGCTGACGGCGAAGCCGAACCCGCAGCCGCTGTGCCCGCCTCAGGTTCCCCGGGCTGCCATGCTTTCCACGCGGTTTCTTGCGGCGCGGCAGGCTCGACAACCGCCGGTTCAGCAACTGGTGCGGCAGCTTCCTCGGACTCCGATTGCCACGGTTTCCATTGCGGCGGCGCGGCAGGCGCAGCTTCCGCAGTCGGCGGAAGCGCCGGCGGCGGTTCCGCAGCCGCCGGGGGTGCCGGAGGTGCCTCGGGCGGAGGCTCCGCAGCGACCGGAGGTGGAGGCGGTTCAGGTTCAGGCGCAGGTGAAGACTGCAGAAAGCCGAACAGCGCTTTGGCCAACGACGGCTTCTCTTCCGGTGGCGGGGGTGGCGGCGGAGGCGGTGGCACCTCGCGCTTCGGCAAGGGCGGCCGCGTCGGAATCGGCCTGGACAGCAGATCGGTCAGATCGTCGTCGACCATCGGCGGTGGCGGCGGTGCCGGCGGCGGCACCTCGCGCTTCGGCAAGGGCGGCATCGCCTTGTATTTTCCCGATGACGCCAGAACCTCCGTCAGATCGTCGTCCACCATGGGAATGTCGTCCGCCGCGCGATGAGGCGGAGCCGGTTTGGAGCTGACCGACGCAACGGGCGGAGGCAGCGGTGACCCTGCGAAAGAAGGCGGCGCGACAGGTGCGGCTGCCGGTGGAGGCGGAGCCGACGCGCCCATCTTGAGCGCGGTCTCGAGCGGCGACGGCGCAGCCACCGTTGCCGTCCGGCTGAATTTGGTCGGGTCGTATTGCGCCAGCGCGGGATTGTTCGGAGACAGTTCCTTGATCTTGCCGTAGAGATCTGCGGCGTGGCCGGCTTCGTCGGGATCGGCGTCCTCCAGCAGAATCTGGAGCGCCTTCCCGTACTCGTTGGCCGCGACCATGCCATTGTTGTTGTCTTCGCACACGTGGCCCAGGAGTTCGAGAAACGGCACGTAGCGCGGGCCGGCCGCCAGGTATTCCCGGAGCAGCGACTCGGCCAGCCGGTAATCCCGCATCTGCGACGCTTCCTGCACGAGCGAGTCGTAGACCGCCTTGGCCGAAATCATGTTGCCCAGTTTCAAATTCAGGGAGGCGGACAGCCGGCGGTACTCGATGTTGGACGGCTCGAGCGCCATGAGATCTTTCAGCAGCTTGGACGCCTGGCCGTACTTGCCCGCCTTGATCTGCTGGGTGGCTTCGACGTACAGCTCTTTTTTCCTGTCAGCCGCCATCAGTCTGCCTCATGTGGGATCCGCGCCGAGCGGCGCGCTCCGAGCGACGGTGAGATTAGCATACCTCGCCTCGCGATGGTATACTGCCCGCCGATCGCCAGAGCAAGAAAATCCGCTTTCTGTCTGATCGCAGTTTGGAACGTGCGGACCCGGTGTGCACCTCCATCCGTGTCCGCCGGGCGCGCGATCGGTGGGACATCATGCTACCAAGCTTCACCGCGTCGGATGTCGGCACGCTGAGCCGTGAGTGGTGGCATCGCTGCCAGCCGCAGATCGGCCAGGCACTGGCCATCGGCGCGCTGTTCAGCGTGCTTGTCTGGAGCGGGCTCGCCGTCAGCCAGGTCCCGCTGGATACCCTGGCGTTATGGGGCAAATACCAGATCGCACAAGGTGCGGCAGGAGTCGGCCTGTCGTCCATGAAAATTACGTGGCCGGGCGAGCGCGGTGAATCCCTCACGTCCGTCGGCGAATTGCTGAAGACGCCCGGGCTGGACGCCTGGGCGGAACCGGTCTCGCGGGAAATCGGCGACGCGGCCGCGCTGGCCCTGCTCTGCGGGCTCTTCGCCTTCGTGGCTGCGCTCCCCTGGAGCGCACTGATCGCCGCACCCGACCGGGTCCCTGCCGGCGCGCCGGAACCGGTCCCGGCGGCACTCGATCCCTCGCCAGTCACCCCGGTTGCGCCGGTCATGATCGAGGAACCGCTCCCCGTCATTCTCCCCTACGTCCCGCCTCCGCCCGTGGAACGGCCTCTCCTGGCGAGCCAGGAGAAATCCCCGACCCCGGACAATCCTCCGAAGGCCGCGCCGCGGGAAGCGCCGCACCCGGTTGCACAGCCGAGCCTCCCTCCCTCTCCCCCGTTTCCTGCAGCCACGCCGCCGGGTCCTGCCACTACACCAGCGGGCAAGCCCAGCCTGTCCTACGAATTTTATTGGGGACTCTCGGAGCTCCCGTTTGAGAACGTGCCCGATCCCAAGTTCTACTTTCCCACTCCCATGCACGAAGAGGCGCTGCACCGCCTGCTGTACGGCATTCAGACCCGAAAAGGGGCCTTGCTGCTCACCGGTGAAATCGGCTGCGGCAAAACTCTGCTCAGCCGTGAGTTGGGTCTGCACCTGGCCGGCCAGCAATACGACATGGCGCTGATCGCCAATCCCAGCTTCGGCGTGGATGATTTTCTCACGGAAATTCTCTATCAACTCGGCATCGAGCCGACCAAGACGAAATTGAAACTGCTGCACCTGCTGAACGAGCGCCTGCTGGACAATTACAAGAAGGGGAAGCAGACGGTCGTGGTCATTGATGAGGCCCAAACCATCCAGGACGATCAGATTTTTGAAGAACTCCGGTTGCTGCTCAACTTCCAGCTCAGCGACCGCTTTCTCCTGACCCTGGTGCTGATGGGGCAGCCGGAACTCAATGACCGCTTGATGGCGCTGAAGCAGTTCGCCCAGCGGATTTCGATCAAGTACCACCTGGGCTACTTTTCGGCGGAGCAAACCGCCAAGTACATTCAATTCCGCTTGCAGGCCGCCAACTGCACGAAGGCGGTCTTCACTGATGAGGCACTCGACATCGTCTTCAAGCAGAGCGGTGGGATCCCCAGAAATATCAACACCCTCTGCGACCTCTGCCTGCTGATCGGCTCCATGGATCGTGCGACCGTCATCGACCGGAAGATCATGGAGCGCGCTGCCGCCGAGCGGGGCCAGCTCGGATTATTCTAGCCGCCAGACCAACCTTTGTTGAGCCTCCGATTGCTATCGCTTGATCGTCATTGATGCCGGCGGAGAAGTTCCCAGGTAATCGGGTGGCATGTTATCCCCTCCGTCGCGCGATCAGGTTCAGCCAGCGACCTTTTCTTTCACGGTCGCTCACCACGAGAAGCTGCATCACGTCCCACCCGGCGCGCCTCACCGCCCGCGCTAATTCCGCTTTCTTCCAACGCGCGAAGTAGCGGCCGGGAATCCATCCGGTGCGCAAAAATCCGGCGTGACGCCCCTGGGCCACTGTGGCCGCCAGCAGACCGCCACGCGGCACCATTGTGCGGAGCGCGCGCAGGAGGCGGCGCGCGGCCGGTTTCGGAAGATGAATCAGGGAGGCGGCGGCCCAGATCGTGTCGAATGCGCCGGGCCGAAACGGAAGCGCGCGCATGTCGCCCTGGACGAGCGGGACGCGGCGGGAGTGCCGGCGGGCGTACGCGAGGAGCGGCCACGTGAGGTCTACTCCAACCACATGATGCCGTTTCGCGAGAAGGAATCGCGCATCCTGCCCCGCACCGCACCCGAGATCCAGCACGGCGGCGCAAGGCCCGGCCAGCATGAGCAGCTCCCGGAGGAGCGCCGGACATCGTTTTGCGCGACGGCCCCACCGGCGGATGAACGCATCCGCACGGGCGGCATAGGCCGCGGCGGTCCGCACGGCAGCATCCGCCGGGCGGCGGCGCGCGGTCACGGCTTGTCGGAAGCCTTCCCGACTTTCAGAATTTTGATGTCGAAGATGAGATCTTTCCCGGCGAGAGGATGATTGGCATCCATGATGACGGTGTCGGCGGTGATTTCCAGGACCTTCAGCGGCTTGCGATCGGAGGGCCGCGTCAGCACGTCGCCGACTTTCACGGTCGGCGGCACCTTGTTTTTCGGCACCTTGATCTGATTGTCAGCATTGTAGACGCCGTAGCCCAGTTCGGCCGGCACTTCGATATGCTTGGTCTGGCCGGCCTTCATGCCGAGGAGCGCCTTCTCCAATCCCGGCACCAGGTGGCCCGATCCCTGCGTGAATACGAGCGGCTGCTGGCCGACATTGGACTCCACGCTGGTGCGATCAGGGAGCGTGAGCGTGTATTCCAGCGACACGACCATGCCCTCGGCCACCGTCAGCTCGGCGGCAGCCCACGAGGACATCGGCCCAAGAATGCCCAGCACCACCGCCACCGCAATCCCGATCAGCCATCCTGTGTTGTGTCTCACGAGCTCACCTCTCCTATTTTATGATACGCGTGCAGGGAAACGGGACA
>JAIBHQ010000003.1 GCA_020028595.1 Nitrospirota bacterium | reverse complement strand
CCGATCAATCCTCTCGTGTTCAGCGTGTACCTCTCGCGCTGGAAGCTCCCGAGCATGGTTTCCGCCACTGTTTCACGTTTCTCTGTGCCCCGCTTCGTGATGATGTTGATCACGCCGCCCATCGCGTTCTTGCCGTAGATGGCGGCCGCGCCAGGAATAATCTCGATCCGCTCGATCGTTTCGTAGGGAATCAGGTCGAAGTTGACGGTATTGAAGTCCGGTTCGTTCATCCGCATCCCGTCCACAAAGACGCTGGTAGCCTGTACCGGCTGGCCGTTGAACCCGCGCAGATCGATGGTTTGCTGGAACGCATTGCCGACCTGATCGTACATGACGATGCCGGTGGCCCATTGGATGGCTTCCTGGACGGTTTTGGCGCCGGACTTCTTGATGTCTTCGGCCGTAATGACCGTCACTTTAGCCGGCAAGGTGCGAGCGTCCACCGGCGCGTCCGGCAACCGGGTGCTGGACACCACCACGTCTTTGACCTGGACGTCTTCCTGCTGATCGGCGTGAACCGGCGGGATGAAGAATAAACCGAGGAACGCAGCACAGATACTGACAGCACTCAACGCAATACGAACCATGACACTACCTCCCTTGGACTCGAAGGGATCAGTAGAATTGTCCGACAGCCGGGTCTCCTGACTCGCGGATCGCTGCGGCCCTGCGCCTTCCCATCCGGAAACCGTGACGCGTAACGCGTGACACGTGACAAGCCGGAGAAACATCGTTCCCAAACTCGTCACCCGTCACTGATCACTCGTCACTGTCCCTAAGACAGTGGCTCTTATGCAGAGTCACTCCCCGCTTACAGTGGCGGTACCGTGATGGCTTTGCACCATCTTCCCCGTCGCTATCAGCTTCTTCCGATCAAATCTCCCACATGATTGATATGTACCCCCTGTGAAACCAGCGAGCGGCCGGGCACGAGCCATCCCGCCATAAAATATAGTGATGAGTTATGAGTGATGAGAACGTACCGACATTATCCTTCTACCGATCACTCATCACTGATCACGCGTCACTACTTTCCCCTACGGCAACGTCACGCGCGGCACGCCGGACGCCGGATGGCGGTCGATCAGCACCGGGCAGCGGTAGACCGATTCGATGACCTCCGGCTGCAGCACTGCCGACGGCACGCCAAGCCGGATCAAGGCTCCTTCCTGCAACAACAACAGGCGATCGCAGGATTGGCTCGCCAGATTCAAATCATGCGAAACCAGCACGACCGTCAGCCCCTGCTCCCGGTTGAGCCGACGCAGGATTGCGCAGATATCGACTTGATGGCGAAGATCGAGAACTTCCATGGACTGCCCGGCGACACGCACATCTTCTGCGGTTTCCCATCCGAACCAACCCAGCGCTCCACCGGATTGGCGGTGAGGGAACCGGCCCATCAGCACGAACTCCGCCAGCGTGAACGGAAACACCACCGAGCTTTGCTGCGGCACATAGGCCACGATCCGCGCCAGTTCCTGTCGCGCGAACGAATTCAGAGGCCGGCCCTGCAACCGGATCGTCCCCTGCTGCGGCGGCATGATTGAACCGAGCAGCTTGAGCAGCGTGGACTTGCCGGAGCCGTTCGGGCCGATGATCCCGAGGATTTCCCCTTCGTGCACGTCGCACGTCAGCCCGCGAAGCGCCCATCCGTCCGCATCAGCCCCTGCCGGCCCCCGGCGCGATCCATAGCTGAACGCCACGCCTTCGACGCGATACGCAACGGCGTCCGTCTTGCCCGATTGTTTCTCCGCCGTCATGATGCCATCCCGCCCTTGCGGGCCATCAGGAGATACAGAAAAAACGGCGCCCCGACCAGCGCCGTCATCACGCCGACCGGCAGTTCAGCCGGAGCCAGCGCGGTCCGCGCCACGGTATCCGCAATCACCAGGAACATCCCTCCGGCAAACACGCAGGCCGGCATCAGCAACCGGTTGTCCGCCCCGCACAGCATCCGGACCGCATGGGGGACCGCCATGCCGACGAATCCGATCAAGCCGCTGACCGACACCACGGCGCCCGTCAGCAACGCCGTCGTGATGAGGAGCGTCCGTTTCACGCGTTCCACATCGACGCCGAGCGATCGCGCGGAATCCTCTCCCACCGTCAACAGATTCAGCGCCCGCGCCTGCCGCCCCAGCAACAGACCTCCGAACGTCAGAAAACTCGCCACCACCGCCAACGCGATGTCGTCCGGCGCCGCCAGCGCGCCCAGCATCCACGACAGGACCCGAAACGCGTGCGTGGGATCCATCAGGGACGTCATGAACATGATCAGCGCGGAGAACAGCGCGTTGATGATCACCCCGGCGAGCAGCAACGTGTGCACGGACAGATAGCCGTATGTTGCGGCGATGCGATAGAGCAGCACCAGCGACAGAATGCTGCCGGCAAAGGCGCTCAGCGGCAGCCAGACCGCGCCCGCCGCCGACAGGCCCGTCACGATCGCCAGCGACGCGCCCACGGCCGCCCCGCCGGACACGCCGAGGACGTAGGGATCGGCCAACGGGTTGCGCAGCAGCGCCTGCAACGTCACTCCCACCGCGGCCAGGCAGCCGCCGACGAAAAACCCCAGCACCAGGCGCGGCAACCGGACCTCGAGCAAAATCACCGCGGACGATCCGGCGGACTCGGCGGCCAGACGGCCGTCCTGCAATGCGCGCCAGACAATCGTCGCCGCCTCCGCGACGCCGATCCGCTCCGCGCCGAATTGCAGGCACACCAGCACCGTGATCACGCTGGCAACCGCCAGCGCCGACACCGTCGTCATCCAGCGCGTCGCAGTCAGCACGGCCGGTACAATCCCCGCTCCGGTTTCCGCCGCGACTGGAACAACCGCTCCACGCATCATCGCGGCCCTCCCGATGGAAAGAGGTCCGGATGGAGCTGGCGCGCCAGCAGTTCCAGCCCCTCCACGACGCGGGGGCCCGGCCGATCCAGCAGCACGCTGGGAATCCGCACAAACCGGTTCTGTTTGACCGCCGAGAGCGTCGGCCAGCGCAGCCAGCGCTGTTGCTCCAGATCCGGAATCCCCTCATCGTCGCCGACGGGAAACAGAATTACTTCCGGGTCCTGCCTGACGACTTCCTCCAGGCTCAACCTGGGATAGGACACCGGCGAGCCGGCCGCGACGTTCACGCCTCCGGCCAGTTCGATCAACTGATGGATGAAGCTTCCGGGCCCGGCGGACATCAGCGGATCGCTGTTCAACACGTAGAAGACGCGGGGACGCGAGGCGGTGGCGGTGCGGGTTTTGACCTCAGCCACACGCCGGCGCAAGCCGGTCGTCACCGCATCCGCTTTCTCCGATCGGCCCACGATCCGCCCGATCGTCTGGATATGCCGGAAGACGTCCTCCAGCGTGTTGGCGTCCAGGATAAAGAGCGCAATCTTGAGCTGGTCCAGCTTGGCCACCATGTCGGGCCGGATGAAATCGCGCGGCGCCAGCACGAGGGTGGGCTTCAAACTCAGCACGACTTCGAGATTGGGGAAGGAGCCGCCCACTTTGGGCTTGGTCTGCGCCTCGGCAGGATAGTCGCAAAACGACGTCACACCGACAATCTGCTCTCCGGCGCCGATGGCAAACAGCATTTCCGTCACGCTGGGAGCCAGCGACACGATACGCGTCGGAGGATCTGCGAGAAAGATTTTTCGACCGGCATCGTCCACGAACGTGCGCGGGGCCAGGTTGGCCATGAACGGCATGCCGGTCAGGATGCCCTGCTGTCGCCGTTTCTTCATAGCAGTCTGGTCCGTGTCATCAGCCAGAATAAGACCTGGGGTCAGCAGGTAGCTGATAGCTAATAGCCAGTAGCTCAGAATCACACATCCCGGCCTCGTCGCTATTCGCTGCCCGCTGTTCGCTACCGGCTGTTCGCTGCCTGTTTCCAAAACAAAAAATCCCCAAGGCCTGTAAGACCCTGAGGATTGTTCCCGCTTCTTCACCCTCACCTTTTCCCCAGCCCACGAGGGAAAGTCGGTCATCAGTCGGGCAGGTTTTCTGGCTTCTGGGGTTTTGCCTCACTCCCCGCGCCTTCCCATCCGCACAGGCGGACAGTGGCTATCGCGGGCTTCGTCCCCAGTCACAGCGGCGGGACCGCGAGGGTTTCACACCCTCTTCCCTTCACCCGGACTGTCATATTGTGTGCGTCACTCTAGGTGAGCCCCGCCGCCAGAGTCAAGCGCAAAGACTCTGCGCGCCTTCGCGCGACGCAGCGAAGAGGTTTGCCTTGCTTGTTTGGTTTCTCTGGTTAAAAACCTGCCCGGGCCACCAGACAAACCAGACGAACCAGATAAACTAGATAAACCATGAAAGCAAAGATTCATGTGAACGCTCTCGAATTGCAATCGTTCCAGCACTTTGGTATACCCACCTCAGGACAACACAGCTCTCTCGGGCAGCAGGGGAACGTATGAGTAAACTGTTCGGATATTTTGTGGTGTTTGCGCTTCTCGCCGCGGCTCTCAATGTCAGCGTTCTGGTCTGGTCCGGCGCCAAAGATCCTGCCTCCGACGCCTTCACCGCCTACACAACGCCGCCGCCCGACTTCGTCGCCGGCACCACCGAGAACGGATATTTCATGCTCGTAGGGATTGCGGCGGGGCCGAATGCGGACTCCATGAAGACCGGCTATGACATTTGGCGCGAAGCCGAGAACGCGCGCGGCCACTATTTTTACGATTACGCCAAGGAAGGGCGCGCTGAACTGCAGGTTTCGCTCGATCTCGCGCAGATGATCCAGGCGTGGAAGGTCGAAGACCTCGTCGCGAAGCCCGACCAATTCGAAGAGACTCTAAAAACCTTTCAGGCCGGCTCCAAACTGCTATTGGACCGCTACGCCCAATGGCTGGAGATGCCGTTCGACGACAAAGGGTACGGCCATACAGGCAGCCCGCGGCTGGCCGACGTGTACCTCGCGCACAGGGCCTATCTCGCGGCGGGGTTCATCCAGAGCCAGGCGAAAGGCCTCGACCGGCTGGCGGCGGACCTTCCCTCCTGGCGAGTGGTCCTTGCGCATGCCAAAACGCCCGCCCTGAAACTGGTGGCCTCGGCCGCCATCAACGATGATGCGCGGCTCATCTCCGCGTTGTTGAGCCGCCAGCCGGACGCGGCCACGGCCAAGCGGCTGGACGACCTCGCGCAGCCGCTGAATGATGAAGAGCGGTCGCTACGCTGGCCGTTGCAGCACGAACTTGTGACCGGGTTGAGCCGGTTTAAGTCCACTGCGCTGACCCAGGGACCGGCCCCGCGGCAGCAATCGGAGGACAACGAACGCTGGCTGACCGCCATGACCGGCCTGAATGCCGACACCTTCGAACGGATCGAGCTTCCGCTGCCTGCCAATCCCGTCCTGCGCGCCATGGCAAAAAAGCAGCGGACGCTGAACATCTACGCGGCCTATTACGAAGACCTGCTCAAAGCGTCCGGCAGCGCACCGATCAAACTGCCGACGCTGCGCGACACCTCCCGGCACGGCACTCGCACAATGCTTGATCCACTCTTAAATCCCGTTGACAACGTTTTTATCAGCGTCCCTGAGCCGGCCTGGGCTCCGCTCCTCGGCTACCTCCGGGAAACGGATGCGCGCCTGCGTCTGGCCGGTCTGCAAGTCATCCTACGAAACGCCCCTCGCCAGCAGGCGATGGCGGCCACGATCGGCAAAGCGGGGCCGGAGTTTTACGATCCATTCACGGGCATCCCGATGGTCTGGAACGCCTCGCTAGGCACGATCTACAGCGTGGGCCGGGACGGCCGGGACGACGGCGGAGAAAGCTCCTTCGATGTGAGCGTCAAGCTGGACGAACCGCTGCCAACTCCCAAGGTTCCAGTGAAGCCAGCCAAACCGGTCAAACCGGGAGCCAAGCCAGCCCCCAAACCGGCAGCGAAAGCATAACGCCGAGCCCTTTCCTTTCATGACAATTCTGCGCAGCCAGCGCGGCGCCATCGGAACAGTCGGCGACGTCCTGATTCTGCTGCTCGTGCTCATCACGATCGGCGTGTGGTGGATCACCCAACGCAATAAACCGCGCGCGATACCTCCTCCAGTACCGGCTGCGCCGGTCGCTTCTGCCCCTCTTCCAATTGTCACTCCAAGCCAGACTGCGCCGGCCCCATCGTTGGTCGCACCGCCGCCTTCGTTGCCAGGCGGACAGCTTCGTCCCTTCACGCCCGGATCGCTGCCGGGCTCCCAATATGCCGCTGCCATCGAAACGATCCATACGTTGATCGAGCAGGGACGGGATGGGGACGCGGAAGCCAGGCTGGCCGCCCTTCCACGGGAAGCCCTGAACGACGAACAGATCCGCCAGGCCGCGGCGGTCCTCTGGAACAATCTCGGCATCATCCGGCAACAGTCGCGCGGAGCCTCGGCGGCAGTGCCGGCGTTCAAGGCGGCGGTCGCTCTCGCGCCCCGCGATCAGACTCCCCGTCTGAACCTGACCCACGCCTACGTTGAAACGAAGGACCCGGCGCTCACGCGGGATTTTCTCGAAGAGACCATTCAACTCGCGCCGAACGATCCCGTGGCGCATGTGGCCCTGGCCGATCTGCTGTACGCCAAAGACGACCTCGCCGGCGCCCTGCTCCATCTGGAGCAGGGACGCCAGCGCACTCCCTCCGGCTCTCCCCAACGGCCGTATCTGGATTTGGTGGCCGCCCGTGTCTCGCGCGCCGAGCAGGCGGAGCAGAAATTCTCCGCCCGCGAAAGCAGCCACTTCCTCGTGAAGTTCAACGGCAACGAGGATTACGACACCTGGACAAAGGTGCTGGACATTCTGGAGGACGCGTACCGGGACATCGGCCAGAAGTTCAATTACTTCCCCGGCAAGCCCATCACCGTCGTCCTGCATACCAAGAATGCGTTCCAGACTGCGACGGGCAGTCCGGCCTGGGCGGACGGACTCTACGACGGCGTGCTGGGCCGCATTCAGGTTCCCACGCAGGGTGCATTGACGGACCAGGCCTGGCTGGCCCGCGTGCTGCGCCATGAATTCGTGCACGCGCTGCTGCATCAGCGCGTTGAAGGGGGACGCGTACCGCAATGGCTGAACGAAGGATTGGCCATGCAGTTGGCCGGGGACAATTCCTGGCCGGATCTCGATCGCGTCATGAAGGGGGACGTGGCGCTGATTCCGCTCGGCCATCTCGAGGGCGGCTGGACGGGATTTCCCCAGAATGTCGCCACTGTGGCCTACCTGGAAGGCAACTCAGCCACAGCCTATCTGATTGAACGCTACGGAATGGGCAAGGTGCAGGACATTATTGAAACGCTCGCCAGCCACCAGCCGATAGCCGTCGCCATCAAAGACCGGCTGCTCATCTCGTACGACGAATTCCAGCAGCGCTGGAGCGAGAACATCAACGAGAAGATCAGGGCGGGGAGGTCGTAACGGCTCCGAACCACTGGTACCGATACCGGGCGACCACACGATAGAGTATCTGCGCCACTGGACGCAGCCATGGCACCTGCCAGAGCGCTAACAATATCCATCCGCCGCGCAGGCCCGGCAACAGCGGCACGAACGCATCCAGCCCTTTTTTGATTGTTCCATCGATTTCAACCAGAAACGCGGCGTCCGGGCGACCTGTCATATAGTCAGACCCCAAACATTGAGTTGCCTCCGCGCTTTGATACGGCACGAAGCGGACATCGCCGCCATCAGCCCTCCGCTCCAGCGTCTCTTTCGCCGTCACGCAGAGGCGGCACTGCCCGTCGTAAATCAGGATGCGATGCGGTTGCGCCATGCGGGCACGCTAGCACTCCGTTTCCTCTGAAGCAAGGCGGAGCATCTGCTATAGTCGGGACATGGCCCATCGAACATCCCTGATCGTCCTGCTCGCGACGCTGATGGGAGCCGCGGCGTTCCCGCAAGCAACCAGTTTGGTGACACGCACCCTGCCCTGGGAAGTCTTTCTGTTTGGTCTTCCGCTTGCGTTGATCGGTTGCCTGCTGGCGAATCAGCGGTGGGCGCTGATGGCTGCGGTGATGTACGGCACAGTGGGACTCGCGCTGGATATCTCGACCATCGTGCAGGGGCTCACGAAACCGGACGTCCCGCAATCAATCCTGATCACGAGCGGAGTAACCACCGCGGTGAATTTTCTGCTGATCGTCTTCGGAGGGAAAGAATTTTTAACGCTTACCGAGCCTTCGTCGCCTCCAGAATTCCCCCGTCCCAATCCTCCGTCCCCTTCTTCACCGTAAGCGTCCGCACGCGGCCGAATCCTGCCCTCTTCAGCCATGTCGCGGTGTCGCGGACCGAGTAGGTATTGCCTTGCTCTGTAAACAGCAACATGGTCACGGCAAAGAGAGAGGCTTCCTGGGGATGGAGGCCGTGCGCATCATGAAGGAACGCGTCCTGAATTATGAGGCGGCCGCCCGGCGCGAGCGATTTCGCCATCTTCCGGAACAGCCGCTGGTTTTCTTCCGGTGAATAAATATGGAGCACATTCGAGAACCAGATGGCGTCGTACCGTCCCGGAATGGCCTTCGTGACGAAATCCAGCGGCAGATACGACAGCCGCTTCCCGTGCGGCATGGTCGCGGCGATCTCGCGCGCCACCGTAAGCGCCGGCGCGCGGTCGCAGACGGTCGCCTGGAGCACGGGGTTCTGCTTCAAAAACGCCAGCGCATAGGTGCCGGGGCCGCCGCCTAAATCCAGCAGCGTCCCGGCACCGCGCAGGTTGATCTGGGCTGCAATCTTCGGCGCCACGTCGAGCGACCGGTGATGCATCGCCCAGCTGAACCGGCGCCGGTAGGCGGGCTCGTCCGGATCGTCGTTGTCGTCCACGGGCCGTCCCCGCCTGACCGACCGTGTGAGCTGCGACCAATCGTCCCAATGGCCGCGCAGCAGGTCGAGGTAGGCCCAGCGACAGGCCGGGCTCTTCTTATTGAGTTCTTTGCGCGCGAGCGGACTGTTCCGGTAGCGGGAACCCGCCTTGAGAAGCAGGCCGGCACAGGCGAGATTCCGGCACAGAATCTCCAGCCCGCGAGGGCTCACGCGAAGCCGTTTGGCGAGTGCGGGCACCGTGCAGGCCGTGGCGCCAATGGCGGTGAACAAGTCGAGATCCAAGGCCGTGAAGATGATCCGCGGCAGCCGGTACGCCGCCACCGCCTCGCGAAATTCTCCGAACGTGCGGATGGATGTCATGCTCTACCCGTTTCCTCCACCCCCTACCCCCAAGGAGCAGTCGGGCCGCCGTGACTGCGCGCGTCCACCGAGCACCGCCCACTATTTAAAAGCTTTATGGATCCTGCGTGCGCGGTGCGCGAGCACATCGGCGGCCTGACCGCAACTTATTTCCCCTTAAATTGCTGCCGGCACCAGTGGATTGCTTGCGCCACGTCGTCGAATTTCCGGAAGTCCACAGCCCGCTGGAAGGTGACCGCCACGTATTGCTCGGTCATCTCCGTCTGTTCGTCGAAGCCGGCATCGCGCAGCGGCTTCCGGAACTTGGCGACCATCGGTTGGAGATAATACTTGGCCTGCTTGGCCAGCTCATCCGTCCCCAGATCTTCCGGGGTTCCATCCGAGAGCAGGCTCTGGATGTCTTCGATGTCCATGCCGGCCTGGCAGACCAGCCTGCCATCCGGCGTGATCTCCAGAATCCAGCCGTCGTCGTCCAGCGAGAGCGCCAGCGCCCCGCCCGGTTCCAGTTCGTAGAACATCGGCTCCGATTGACACAGCCGCGCACGCGCTTCGCTCCACGCCGGCGCCGGTAGCGCTTTCTCGCTCATGCGCGCGCCCCTTCGGCCAGGCGGGCGCGCAGCGCTTCCAGACGTCCGATGTTTTCCTGCAGCTTGGGCAGATTGTATTTGCGGTCCATCCCGACCACCAGCTCGAGCAGATCGGCGGCTTCCTGCAGACGTCCCAACTGCTCGCAGCAGCCTGCCATGACGTACCGTGCTCCACCCGTCCGCAACTCATCGCGCATCCGTTCCGCAATCGCCTGGCTGGTCCGGCAGCAGGCGACAGCATCCTCGTAGCGCTGTTGCATGAGATGCGTCCTCGCCATCATGCGCCAGGCATCAGCCATGCCGCCCTCGTTGCCCAGCCGCTTCATCAAGGCCAGCGACTGCTCGTAGTACCGCATGGCCTCATCGTACTGCCCGGTTTCCCGAGCGACGAACCCCAGGTCGGAAAAGAGCACCGACAGTGCGGCTTCGTCATGCGTCCGATTCAGGATATCCAGGGCTTCGAGGTAGTAGGCCCGCGCCCGTTCGTATTGAGCCCCATCCGCGCGCAGGTTGCCGAGATTGGCCAGCGTCGTGCCGATCCCGCGCTCATCACCGAGAAGTTTTTGCAGCTCCAGGACTTCCTCGTAATATTGCTGTGCGGCCTCCCGCCGGCCGCTCACGGCACAGATGTTCGCAACATTGCCGAGCGTCGCCACGAGTGCCCGCTGATCGCCGGTTTTGCGATCGTGCTCCAGGGCTTTCGCATAGCACTCGTAGGCCTCCGTGTAATGGCCGCGCGAGAAGTGCTCGTTGCCAAGCCGGTTCAATTGTGCGGACGCATTCTCACGCATAGGAAGCGCTAGAAGTAAAAAGTGAAAGGTGAAAAGTCTTTAGCGAGCCGACTCGGCAGAACCGCCCCGCCTCCGATCATCCCACCTTTCACTTTTCACCATTTACCTTTCACGAATTAAGGAATCGTTCAACGACCGGCTTCGCGCCCGTCAAAATGGAGGCGCCGTCGCCGACCAAGAGCGTGTCAAAATTATATTTTAAGAGCCGCTTCAGCCCTTCTTTCGCTTTGGCGGCATCGGCATACTTCTCCGGCGGCAGCATGGCCACCGCACCCGGCGGCTTGCCGATCAGGGCATCGCCGACAATCAGAATGCCCTTGCCCTGCTGGATAAACAGCGCGGACTCCCCCGGCGCTTTCTGGTCGCTCAGTTGAACGGCCCAGATACCCCCGGCCAGCAACTCGCCGTCCTGGTAGGTCTTGTCCGGCTTCACCGTCATCTGCGGCGCGTCCATCGCCGGCACCCAGACCTGGCAGTGAAATTCTTTCTGCAAGGCCGCCGCCTCCCGTTCATGATCGCGATTGGTGATGAGAATATAATCCACCTGCCCGCCGCGCCTGGCCTGCGTCAAGTCTTCCGCCGCCATCGGCGGAGGATCCACGAGAATCCGGTGTTCACCGATGGTCAGGAACAGGCCGTTGAAGTCGAGCTTCTTTTCTTCCGAAAACCAGGACCACTGCCAGATGCCGGGAAGAATTTGCTTCATCATCGCCTCGCGTCTCGCGCCTCTCGCCCGCGCTACAGCGTAGCGATGGCGTCCTTCACGACTTTCGTCACCTTGGCGAGAATGCCGGCTTCGGTGGGAAGATCAATGATGTCGTCTTCCGGGATGGTAATAAACTTGCGGTTGGGGCCCTTGGTCAGCGAGATCAGAAACATGCTGTTGGTCGGCTTGACCGGCACGACCGCATGTACGGCGGCATCCAGCCCCTTGACCAACTCCTGAAACTTCTTTATCCCGGCCTCAATCTCATCCATGTCTGCCTAGCTCCAGTGACCAGTGATGAGTGATGCGTGATGAGTAGAGTTTGCTCTAAGCCGTGAAAGCTTTTCACTCATTACTCATCATTCGTGACACGTTACGTTCATGTTTTTCCGCTTGAGAGCAGCTTGTTTACTTCCTGGATGATCACGTCCGCTCCAGCCAGGTCCATATTTCCCACCCGCTGCCAACGGATGATCCCATTCTGATCGATCACATACACGTTCGGAATGAACTTGCCGCCGCCGTAGAGCTTGTCCGTCTCCTTCTTGGGATCGAGCAGGTAGGGATAGGTGATCTTCACAGGAAACGCCGTCAAAAACTCCGCCACATCCTCCTTGGAATTGCCCGAGGAGTTGACGCCCACCACCGCGACGTTTTTCCCCTGCACCGCTTCATGGACCTTTTGCAGGTTGCTCCCCTGTATCAGGCACGGCTCGCAAATGTGGAACAGTCCCAGCACCACGACTTTCCCCTTGAAGCTCTGGAGCGACACGGGCGCGCCGGTGATGGAGTGCAATGCAAAGTTCGGAGCCGGTTCACCGACCTTGAAGAAACCAGCCGCAAATACCGGCAGCGCAAGCGCGAGTGCCGACAACAGGATGAGCAATAAGCGTTTCATAATGGCCTCCGTGAACACGGTGAGACAATTAGCACACCGCATCCTAACACGCCTATTTTTTGATGGGCAACTAACCTTGATGGTGGGTTTCGAACAGACCCAGCTGAAGTTCTTCGGCTTTTGTAAATGGAATGGGGTATTGCTCCGTAAAGCAGGCGCTGCAATATCGAGTCGGCGTGGCCGGCGAGGCTTTCAGCATGCCTTCGAGGCTCAGGTAGGCCAGGCTGTCCGCCGTGATGTACTTTTTGATTTCCTGCAGCTTGTGATCGGAGGCGATCAATTCCTTCTTGGTCGGCGTATCAATGCCGTAGAAGCAGGGCGAGATGATGGGCGGCGAGCTGATCCGCATGTGCACTTCTTTTGCCCCTGCATGGCGGATCATCTTCACGATCTTCCGGCTGGTCGTGCCGCGCACCATGGAATCATCCACCACCACCACCCGCTTGCCCTTGAGAACGTCCGGCACCGCGTTGAGCTTCACTTTCACGCCGAAGTGGCGGATCTGCTGTTCCGGCTCGATGAACGTCCGGCCGACATAGTGATTGCGGATCAAGCCGGTTTCGAACGGAATCCCCGCTCCTTCGGCAAATCCCAGCGCAGCGGGTACGCCGGAGTCCGGCACGGCGATCACGAGATCCGCCGGCACCTTGGATTCCTTGGCCAATTGCCGCCCGTATGC
The DNA here is from genome assembly GCA_020028595.1 of Nitrospirota bacterium. Classification (GTDB taxonomy): domain Bacteria; phylum Nitrospirota; class Nitrospiria; order Nitrospirales; family Nitrospiraceae; genus 2-02-FULL-62-14. Next base: position 4,068 of record JAIBHQ010000003.1, on the reverse strand, counting down.
TTTTCGCGTCGCGTAGACCGTGTTGTCACCGAAAATCTTGCTGTCGGGCCGCGCGAAGTAGACGTACTCGAACACGCACATGGCCTCGCGCGTCTGGGAAAATGGCTTGAGCGAGGTCAGCCCGCGTTGGTCGAGCACCACCAACTCGCCGGGCTCAATGTCCCGCACATATTCCCCGCCGATCAGATCGAACGCGCAGGTCTCCGATGCCACGACCCAACTGCCCTTGACCTGACCGAGGCAGAGCGGCCGCAGCCCGTACGAGTCCCGTGCGGCGATGACACCCTGATCCGTGAGGATCACGAGCGAGAAGGCCCCCCGCACCTGGCTCAACGCATCCACAATGCGCGCGAGCAGCGTATCGGCTTTGGAGTGGGCGATCAGATGGATGATGACTTCGCTGTCCGTGGTGGATTGAAAGATCGAGCCGTAGGCTTCCAGCTCGTTCCGGAGCATTTGCGCGTTGATCAGGTTGCCGTTGTGCGCCAACGCCAGGTTGCCCAAAGCGAAATTGACCGTCAGCGGCTGAACGTTTCTGAGTCCTCCGCCTCCGGCCGTGGAGTAGCGGTTATGGCCGATCGCCATGTGGCCGTGCAGCCGCTTGATCGTCGACTTGGTATAAATGTCGGCGACGAGCCCGAGCCCCTTTTCGGCGTGGAAAAGCTCGCCGTCCGAGGCGGCGATGCCGGAGCCTTCCTGCCCGCGATGCTGGAGGGCGTAGAGCCCCAGGTAGGTGATGTTCGCCGCTTCCTTATGGCCGTAGATGCCGAACACCGCACATTCGTCGTGGAATTTGTCGGGGGTGATGAGTTGCGGACGCGGGACACGAGGCGCGGGGCGCGGGGCGACTGGAAGCTCTTTTCGGGTGCGGCCCATGGCCCCTACTCCCTCACGCTTGATTGAGCGCCCGTTCGAGGCTGTTTCCCCATCGATCTAACAGGGTTTTCAACTCCGCGTCAACCCGACAGGCAGAAGCCTGTTTGCCCGCTTCGACGTCGATGACCAACCGCTCGCCGCCGACGGTTCCGATCTTCGCCGCCGGCACGCCCATGGCCTGGGCAATCGTCACAACCTTATCGGCAGCATCGGCCTTGACCGAGAGCACCACCCGCGACTGGCTTTCACCGAAGAGCAGCGCATCCCGTCGAATCGTATAACCGGTTAATCGTACCACAGCGCCGAGCGGTTGTGCTGGAACCGACACGCAACATTCGGCCAGCGCGACGGCTAACCCACCGTCCGAGCAATCGTGCGCCGACTGAACGAGCCCTTCGCGAATCAGTTTCAACGTGCAGGCATGAAGCGTTTTTTCCGTGTCCAGATTCAAATACGGCGGCTCGCCCTGTTCGCGGTGATGGACCACGCGCAGGTATTCCGTCCCGCCCACATCTTCCCGCGACGCTCCGAGCAGGACGATCGCATCCCCGGCCTGCTTGAACCATTGGGTCATGGCCTTGTCGGCCTGCTCGATCAGCCCAACCATGCCGATGACCGGCGTGGGATAAATGTTCAGCCCGTTCGTCTCGTTGTAGAAGCTCACGTTGCCGCTCACCACCGGCACGTTGAAAGCCTGGCAGGCGTCGGCGATGCCTTCCACCGAGAGGATGAACTGCCACATGACTTCAGGCCGCTCCGGATTGCCGAAATTCAGGCAGTCCGTGAGACCGATCGGCTCGGCGCCCGAACAGACCAGATTCCGCGCCGCCTCCGCCACCGCGATCATGCCGCCCATATAAGGATGCAGCACGCAGTACCGGCCGTTGCAATCCGCCGTGATCGCCAGCGCCTTGTTCGTCCCCTTGATCCGGAGCACCGCCGCATCGGAGCCTGGCCGCACCATGCTGTTCGTCCGTACCATGTGGTCGTATTGCTGGTAGACCCATCGTTTGCTCGCAATCGTCGGCGCGTCGAGCAGCTCGAGCAGCGTGGCCGTATAGTCCTTCGGCTCCTTGAGCGCGTCGAGATTGAGCGCCTGGAGATATTCCTGATAAGCCGGAGGGGCGTTCGGACGCTCGTACTTCGGGCCGTCTTCGGCCAGCGCCTTCGCGGGAATTTCCGCCACCACCTTGCCTTGATCCTTCACGCGCAGGATGCCGTCGCCGGTGACGCGCCCCACCACCGCCGCATCGAGATCCCACTTGTGGCAGATGCGGAGGACTTCATCCTCTTTGCCCTGCTTCGCCACCATCAACATCCGTTCCTGCGATTCCGAGAGCATCAATTCATAGGGCGTCATGCCCGGCTCACGCCGCGGGACATGCGTGAGATCGAGTTCAAGACCGTTGCCTGCGCGCGAGGCCATTTCGCAGGATGAACTGGTCAGCCCAGCGGCTCCCATGTCCTGGATGCCGACGAGCAGGTCCGTTTCCATCAGTTCAAGACAGGCTTCCAGGAGCAACTTCTCCGTGAAGGGATCGCCCACCTGCACGGTCGGCCGCTTGGACTCGGAAGCTTCATCGAAGGAATCCGAGGCCATGGTCGCCCCGTGAATGCCGTCCCTGCCGGTTTTGGAGCCGACGTAGAGCACCGGATTGCCGACGCCCGCCGCCGTGCCCTTGAACAGTCTGTCCTTTTTCGCGATGCCGAGGCAGAACACATTCACCAACGGATTGTTCGAATAGACTTCGTTGAAGGCAATTTCACCACCGACGGTCGGCACGCCCATGCAGTTGCCGTAGCCGGCAATGCCAGCCACGACGCCTTTGACCAGGTAGCGATTCTTGGGCCGGTCCAGCAGGCCGAACCGGAGTGAATCCAGCAGCGCGATCGGCCGTGCACCCATCGTGAAGATGTCCCGCAGAATCCCGCCCACGCCGGTCGCCGCGCCCTGGTAGGGCTCGATGAACGAGGGATGGTTGTGGGATTCCATCTTGAAGACCGCGCAGAGGCCGTCGCCGATATCCACCGCGCCGGCATTCTCACCCGGCCCCTGCACCACGCGCGGCCCCGTCGTCGGCAGCTTCTTCAGATGCACGCGTGAGCTTTTATAGGAGCAGTGCTCCGACCACATGACGGAGAAAATACCGAGCTCGGTAAAGTTCGGCTCACGACCGAGAATCTTGACGACTTTCTTGTACTCGTCGTCAGAGAGTCCGTGTTGCGCGATGATGTCTTTGGTAATGACCTGACTGTCTTTCACTCCCGCTCCTTACACGTCGCCGGCGAGATATCCCAAGTCCACATTGCTCATCACGCGACCACCGTCTTCAGCTTGGCTTTCTTCAGCGCATCCAGCATCGAGAGGAAGATCACCCGGCCGTCGTCGTTGCCCAATACGTCCTCAGCGCAGCGCTCCGGGTGCGGCATCAAACCCAACACGTTGCCTTCGGCGTTCCGGATGCCAGCGATGTTGTCGAGCGAGCCGTTCGGATTGGCATCCAACGTGACTTTTCCATCCGTCGTGCAGTAGCGAAAGATAATCTGCGCGTTGGCCTGCAAAGCTGCCAGCGTGACCGGATCGGTGTAGTAGTTGCCGTCTGCGTGGGCAATGGGAACCTTCAAGACCTGTCCGGATTCACAGAGTCCGGTAAACGGCGTCGCCGCGTTCTCGACTTTGATATGGACGTCTTTGCAAATGAAGGAGAGCGACTTGTTCCGGAGCATGGCGCCTGGGAGCAGCCCCGCTTCGAGCAGGATCTGAAAGCCGTTGCAAATCCCGAGGACCATGCCGCCCTCTGACGCGAATGTCTTCACCGCTCAAGGTAATCGCCGTAGGAGAAGCCACCAGGCAGGATGATGGCATCGAGACCGGTCAGCGAAGTTTCCTTATGCCAGACTGGCGTGGCCTTCTGGCCCAGGACGCCGGAAATGACGTGGACACAGTCGTGATCGCAGTTGGAGCCGGGGAAAACGATGACGCCGAAATTCATAAAGCCGTGACGGGTGACAAGTGACAAGTGACGGGTGAACTCAAGGGACTCCCTTAACTAGCCAGTTCGTACCGATATTCCTCAATGATTGTATTGGCGAGGAGCTTCTCGCACATGGCCTTGACCTCGACCTCGGCTTTGCCTTTATCGGTCTCCTTCAGATCCAGCTCCAGGTACTTGCCCATCCGCACGTTTCCCG
>JAIBHQ010000236.1 GCA_020028595.1 Nitrospirota bacterium | reverse complement strand
GATGAGATGTCGGTCTTGATGAGGTCCGCGCCCTTCCTTGCCGCCTCGCGCTTGATGTCATTGATGTCGGGTGGCTTTATCGATGATATGTCGATTGCGCCAATAGGAGCATAGCCTTTTTGCGAGAGTTCGTCATCGGTGAGCGTTGTCTCGTCCGCCGGTTTTTCGCGCGCGGAAAATGCCCCTGAGGCAGTGATGCGGTGGTATTCCTGGTAATCCTTGGTGGTGTGCCCGCAAGCGGCCAGCGTGAACAGAATCGGCAGCCCAAGCAGGAGAAACCATCGGACTGGCCGGCCGGGCATCACAGTGAGCATAGGCACCTCCGTGGGAATGAGAAAGATGTCAGGAATCCTTTAGCGCCGTCTGCTAAATCAGCCCTCGCTTCTGTAGATAATCCTGGTCGATCACGATCTCTGGTTTGGGAGGGAGTTGGCCACGCTCCTGCAACAGCCGCTCGACGTATTTGCCGATCAGGTCCGATTCCAGATTGACCGTATCGCCCTGCTGCTTGAGGCCGAGCGTCGTCATCTTGGCCGTATGCGGGATGACCATGACCGAGAAGGACCGGCCCGTGACTTCATTGATGGTCAGGCTCACCCCATCCACCGTGATCGAGCCTTTCGAAATACAATAGCGCAGCACGTCCAGCGGGGCTTCGAACGTTAGGACAATGGCATTGCTGTCCTGCTTTCGTCCCCTTACCGTTCCGACTCCATCCACGTGCCCGGCGACCAGATGCCCGCCGATCCGCTCATTGAGTTTCATGGCCCGTTCCAGATTCACCGGTGACCCGGCTGAAAGCTTCCCGAGGTTCGTTACGGCCATTGTTTCAGGTGACACGTCCACGGTGAATTCCTTGTCGTCCCGTTTCACGACGGTCAGGCAGGTTCCGTTCACGCTAATGCTGGCGCCGATGGGCAGGTCGTCCATGACGATCTTGGCGAGGATGGTCAGACGTGTGCCGGCCAGAGTTTTCTCCAGCGACTTCACGGCTCCCATTTCCTCGACTATTCCGGCAAACACGCTACTCCCCTTCTTTCTTCAGCAAAATGTTCCGCACGACGTAGAACCGGTCAGGCGTACTTCCTCATGGTGAGCCAAAAGAGCGCAGCAGCGACTACTTGAAGAGAGGCAATGATGGCGAAGGCGTTCTGATAGTTCATGCTGGCGATCAGGACGCCGGCCAGCAATGGTCCACTGGCGTGGCCAATGTCGCCGATAGTCCCCTGCATGCCCATCCCTGCTCCGAGCGTCTTGAGTTCCGACAGATCGGCGACGAATGCGGAGGTGGATGACGTGACCACCGCTTCGCCGTAACCGAATCCGGCCGACAGCAGAAGCAAAGCGGGGAACCATGTCGCATGTGGAATGAGTACGAATGTGCCGGCGCAGATGAACAGCCCGGTCAGGATCAATGGTTTCCGTCCTACACGATCGGACACGCGCCCCATGATCGGTTTGGAGAAGAACGACGTGATGCCCTGCACGCCAAACAAGAGGCCGACCTCGCCGGGATTGAGTCCGACCGACAGACCATAGATGGGCAGGAAGGCCATCAAGGCGCCGTTCGCGATCATCTTGGCTCCATCGGTAGTGCTGGTCACCAGTACCCTCGTGTTTTTGGCGACAACACGGAAGCCCTTGAGCATGTCGGCGATTAATGGGCCCATCCCCTTCTCGCCTCGCGGTGGTGGCGGATTGAGTTGCAGGCTGAAAAAGATCACGAGCGCGACACTGCCGAAGACGCCTGCAGTCACAAAGGTCGCCGGAAAGCCGGCTTGATAGTAAAGCCAGCCGCCGATGACCGGTCCCAAGAGTGAACCGGCCTGCGTGCAGGCTGTGTAGGTGCCCAGGGCTGCGCCTCGCCGTTCTTTGTACAATTCTGCAACAGTCGCCAATGCACTGGGCGCGAAGATGGCCGTTGCCAGCCCGTGCATGAATCGTAGTGCCGTCAGCGTGGCGGTATCGTTCACGAAGGGATAGAAGAACGGCGGGATGCCAAAGGCCAACACGCCGATGCGGAGCAACATCCGTCGGCCATAGAGGTCCGACAGGGCGCCGGACGGCAATTTCAAAAAGACGCCAGTGAGCGTGGATGCCGAGACGATCAGTCCAATGGCCTCCGGTTCCGCACCGAGCGATTGCGCGAACAGCGACAGCACCGGCATGCGGACGAGGTTGTAGCTGAGAAAGCAAAAGACGCCGATGCTGCACAGGAGGATATAGCTCTGGCGCGGCGTCACGGCGAGGCCTGCACGGGCATCGGCGCGGGAGCGATCGATGTACCTTCTGGCGGTGGAGACGCAGCGCGTTGCGGGACGGTATAGAGCCAGCCGACCAATGTCTGCAACTCCGCCATGGACAGCCAGGGCACGAGCGAGGCCTGCTGCACGACGCGGTCCCGGTCCTGCGCGATCGCTGTGCCCAGCTGATTGGTCACCTCGAAGCCGCGTGAGAGTTTGCGGGTGACGGCCTCGCCGATGAGGGGCCGCAGGATGCGAACCAATCCGGCCAGCAGAGTCGCATCCAGCCGCGTATAGGCGACGAGCGAGGTCTGCACGGCCGGCAGGCCGTCGGTCGTGGTTACGGGCAGGATGTTCATGAAGACGACCGCCTTCGCGCGCACCATCGGGAACACCTGTCCCTCGTGGTAGCCGTCGATGTGATAGATGCGATGCACGGAATCCTGGTAGACGAGCGAGAGCAGGCCCTGCGTGCCCTCCACGTCATTGACCCAGAACTGATTCGGTTCCCGCGCCGTGAATTGGTAGGCCCCCAGACCGAGCCGCTCCGTGAGCGCGGCGATCAGCGGCGGCCGGTCAAGCAGATATTCGTAGAGCTGTGGAGTGACGGGTGTTTGCACCGGACCGATGAGGCCTGTCGTGGTGTATCCGTTGATGACGGCGCCGAGCTGGCAGCGGGTGGAGACCCCCAGCTTGTCTACCGGAAACAGGATGCCGCCCTGCTCGGCCGCGATCATACACTCGTCGATGGATGGTGCGGCGGTCGCCGTTGTCGATCCAAACAGCCAGCAGCCAATCAGCAGCCAGGCAAGGGTTTGGTGGAAGACGATGGACGTGGCGCGCACGGCGTCACGGTAGCATCGTCACGGAGAGCTTGTCAAAACAGAGGGATCAGGCGGCGTGAAACAGGTTGTTCAGCGCGGTGCCGGTGCTGGCCACGCGTCGGACTTCCTGCCACTGAGAAGGCGGCAGCGCGGTGAACATGTCCACGATCTCAGGATCGTACTGAC
>JAIBHQ010000067.1 GCA_020028595.1 Nitrospirota bacterium | reverse complement strand
ACCGGAATCTTTTTATCGACCAATAAGTCTTGGATCGCGTTCGCGGACCGGTCCACGGCAATCTCAACGGCGCGGTCCTCCTCGACTTCCAGCACCAGATGGATGCCGCCCTGCAGGTCCAACCCCAGCGCGATCCCCTTGTTCGGGAACGCCCGTTTCACCCAGGGTGGCAACGCCTGGAACAGGGCTGGATACGACGGAAGAAAAGCCACGACCGAGAACACCGCCACCAAGGCCAATAACGTGAACCGCCCGCCAACTTTTTTCATGCGTTCTTCATGCTCCTTGCTTCTCCTCTTCGTCGCTCCTAAGACGCGCAATATATTCCCGCTGGATCTTGATCTTCGCCGTGTCGGCGATCTGGAGCGTGACGGTGTCTTTCCCCAGATTCGTCACGGTTCCCCAGATACCGGACGAGGTAATGACTTTGTCACCTTTTTTCAGGGTCTCCAGCATGCTCTTCTGTTGTTTCTGCTTCTTCTGCTGAGGCAGAATCAACAGAAAATAGAACAACACAAAAATCAGGACGAACGGCACGAGCGAGACCAGCGAGCTCGGCATCCCTCCGCCGCTTCCAGCACCTTGAGCCCACGCCACCGACTCAAACACATTCATGGCCGTCCCTCTTCCGCCAAGCTTGCCGCCAACGCCCGGCTTTCCTGCTCATCCATACTGTCCGCCTGCATACATGCCTGCTCCCGTCGTTCATAATACCGGGCCCGAAACTCGGCGAACGTCCCGGACGCAATGGCCTGCCTGATCTGCTCCATCATGCCGGCATAAAAATACAGGTTATGAATCGTGTTCAAGCGAACCCCCAGCATTTCCTTCACGAGAAACAGATGATGGAGATAGGCCCGCGTATACCGCTTGCAGACGGGGCAGCCACAGGACGGGTCAACGGGACGTTCATCCCTGGCATACCTGGCGTTCCTGATCAGCACCCGGCCAAAGGAGGTAAACAGCCAGCCCGTGCGCCCATGCCTGGAGGGCACGACGCAATCGAAGAGATCAATGCCACGCGCCACTCCTTCCACCAGATCATCCGGCAACCCGACCCCCATCAAATAGCGGGGCTTATCGGCGGGAAGATGCGCGGTCGTTGCTCCCAGCGTGTGATTCCTCAGCGCGGGTTCTTCGCCGACTGACAACCCGCCGACCGCATAGCCATCAAACCCCATCGCCACGAGATCGTCTGCCGATTGTTTCCGAAGCTCCTGATCGAGGCCTCCCTGGACAATCCCAAACAGGGCCTGGTCCGTCCGCCGCTTCGCGGCGAGACAGCGCCTCGCCCACTGGCTGGTCCGCCGCACCGCCTCGCCGACCTGCTCCCTGGATGCCGGCAGGGCCACGCATTCGTCGAACGCCATGATGATGTCCGCCCCCAACGCTTCCTGAATCTCGATCGCCTTCTCCGGCGTAATGTGGTGCAGGGAACCGTCAAGATGGGATTGGAACGTCACCCCGTCATCGGACACCTTGCGCAATTTGGCCAGGCTGAAGACTTGAAATCCCCCGCTATCGGTCAGAATGGCGCCCGGCCAGGCGTTGAAGGCATGCAGCCCACCCAACTTGGCGATCACTTCGTGGCCCGGACGCAAAAAAAGATGATAGGCATTGTTCAGCATCAGCCCGTAGCCCATGGCCTGCAATTCGTTCGGCTCGATCCCCTTTACGGGACCAAGTGACCCGACCGGCATAAAGGCGGGAGTGGCAATCGTTCCATGCGGCGTCGTCAGGCGGCCGGTCCGTGCCTGGCCTCCGAGATCCGTCTTCTGTACCGAAAATCCAGCCATGGCTTCGATACTCTACATACGCTCAGGCGCTGAGACTCCCAGGAGCCCCAACCCGTTCCGGATGACCTGCCCCACCTGCCCCATCAGCGCCAGCCGCGCGCCGGTCAACCGGGGGGTGAGTTGCTCGCGATGCTTCACTGACGAGACCGTCGCATCCTTCACAAACTGCCCCGCATCAGACGCATCCCCCTCGGCCGCCGGAGGGAGAATCCGGTGCTTGAAATAGAAAGTGTGCAGCAACTGCGCCAATTCCTGGAGGTAGAATACGATCCGGTGGGGTTCGAGCGCCAGGGCGCTGCCTTCCACGACCGAAGGATAGGCCGATAGTTTCCGAACCAGTGTGAACTCGTCGGGATCGGTGAGCGCCTCCAGGTCAGCTTCGCTGGGCTTCGGCACCGCAATCCCGCGGCTCGCCGCTACCCGGAACAGGCTGGTCACACGGGCATGCGCATACTGCACATAGTACACGGGGTTATCGGCCGATTGCTGCTTGGCCAGTTCAAGATCGAAATCCAGGTGCCGGTCGGATGATCGCATCAGGAAGAAGAACTTGGCGACATCGGCCCCGACCTCGTCCACCACTTCCCGCAACGCCACGAACTCGCCCGCCCGCTTCGACATCTCGACCTTCTTCCCGCCGCGCAGCAGATTCACCATCTGAACCAGTACGACGCGCAGCCGGTCCTTGGGATACCCCAGAGCCTGCACGACGGCCTGCATGCGCGGGATGTACCCGTGGTGGTCGGCTCCCCACACGTCGATCAACAGATCGTAGCCACGCTGCAACTTGTCGCGATGGTAGGCCACATCGGAAGCCAGGTAGGTATATTCGCCGTCCTGTTTACGGATCACCCGGTCCTTCTCGTCTCCATAGGCGGTGGAGCGGAACCACAAGGCCCCCTCCTGATCGAACAGGAATTCCTTCCGGCGCAATTCCTCCAGCGCCGAGGTCACCGCGCCGGCGGACATCAGCGATGCTTCACTGGCCCATGAATCGAAGGCAATACCAAACGACCGAAGATCCTGCCTGATTACTTCGAGCATTTCCCGATAAGCAAACTCCTGGCATTGCTGCTGGGCCTGCTCCAGCGGAAGTGCGGCCAGGTCTGCACCCAGACGCGCCTGCACCTGTTTCGCCATCTGTTCGACATACGCCCCTTGATAGCCATCTTCCGGAAACACCACTGTCAGGCCGTTCCGCTGTCGGTAACGGGCATAGACCGACTGCCCCAGAAGTTTCATTTGCCGGCCGGCATCGTTGATATAGTATTCGCGTGAGACGTCGAACCCGGACGCCCGCAACAGATTGGCAACCGCATCACCCACCGCCGCGCCACGCCCGTGCCCGATGTGCATGGGACCGGTTGGATTCGCGCTGACATATTCCACCAGCACCCGGCGGCCCTTCCCGAAGTCATTCTGGCCGTAGGCATTGCCTTCGGCTTCGATCTGGGACAGCACCTTCATCCAGAGATCGCGTTTCACCGTCATGTTGAGAAAACCAGGAGCGGCAATCTCGACGCGATCGAAGACAGACCGGGGCTGATCAAGGTTGTCGAGGATGATCTGCGCGACGTCTTTCGGAGAACGTCGCTCGTGCGAGGCAAGACTCATGGCGATGGCGGTTGCCAAATCACCCCATTCCGGTCGTTTGGGGAAATCCAGTGTAATAGAAGGCCAGGTCTCAACGATGAGCTGCCCTTTTTGCTTGGCCTGTTGCAGCGCCTGCTGCAGCGCCTCCGTGACTTTTCCTCGCACAATCTCGTGGGGCACTCCCTCTCCTCTTCGCCCGCATATCCATGAAGGCTTCTACTGCAACCTCATGAGCAAGCAGGCTAACCCCGCTTGTTTTCAGAAGAAAATGGCTTCGGCAATTTAGCATAACTCATACGGGAGAACAAGGTAACGGTATCGTCCGCCTGATTCGCTCGACCCTTCTATGCACGGTCGTGGCCGGATCCGGCCAGCAGCTTCCGGGCAAACTCGAAATCGGCCGGTGTGTTGATGTTAAAAAAAGACAGGAGTTGTGGATCGACATCCAGAAAGTCCTTCTCGGGAATCAGCTTCACGGTCAGGCCGGGAACTTCCGCCAACCCCTGCACCTTGAATTGCTGCGCCCTGGCCATCCGCTCCAAATGCGGCAGACAGGTTTTCGAGTACACCGCAAGCATGGGTTGCAGCCCGGTCGCCAGCTTCGGAATGACGACATCGGCTTGCGCACCAAGCTCAGCGAGACGCCTGATAACCGCCGGATTTAAAAAAGGCATGTCGCAACCGACAGCCAAAACCCTGGAATGGCTGGCCAAGGACAATCCCGTATACAGGCCTCCCAGCGCCGCGCAGCTGGGAATAAGGTCCGTCACAACGCGGTAGCCCTGGCCCGTCAGCTGGGGCAGCGGCTCCGCAAGGACAACCAGCACCTCCTCGAAAAGACTCTGCAGCGCGGACAGCGCCCGCTGCAGCAACGCCTGCCCGCCAAGCTCAAGAAAACGCTTGTCCCGGCCCATACGCCGGCTTTTCCCGCCAGCCACCAGCACACCGGTTACATTTGGAATCATCTGAGGCACAGCAAGCCTCGCCAAGAAAAGAAAAAGGGGGTGGGCTACCCCACCCCCTTTTGTGCTTCCCTGCTCGCAGAAGGGATTATCTAGGCTTTGCCCTTCTTACGATTGACCCGTCTCGTCAGAATCCATCCTTCCAGAATCACGATACCCACCGCGATCAAAGTCGGATAGATGTAGGTTTCCTTCGGGATCGGCGGCTGAAGGACGAGGTAATAAAACGCAGACACGGCCATCTTGCGGCCGGCATCTCCGTTGTGGCCATCCCACGCAAAAAACACCGTGGGGATATACTTGCCGACCTCGAACTTCACGTCCTCATCATAATCAGCCTTGAGGGGCCGCTTGATGATGACACTCCACCGGCCGTCTTTCCACTCGGCCTTCGCCAGCTTCAGCTTCTCCGTGTAGTCCTCACGGTCTTCGAAATCCTTGTCCCAGCCGGTTCCCGCAAAGGCGCGCAACGACCCGTCCGCCTCCCACTTCACGATATCGACCGGGTACTTCTCATCGCCCCACAGATACCGCGGTTTCTCCGGTGGCGGCAGCTCCTGCCACTTGACCGGGAATTGGATCGCGAAGGCATCGTTGTAGACCGGGAACTTGTTCTGACCGGCCGCGATCGACCCTTCCTCGCCCGTCTTGGGGGCCTGTTCCTTCACGCCATGGGTTTCAACGTTCACTTCCGTCGGCTGCCAGGGAATCTTGGTTCCGGCTTCCTTGGCGACACTCTTCGTCCGGTCATCCCACTGGAACAGGAACGCGATCTGCTTTTCCTTCGCGCTGTACAGCGACTTGACCCAGACATCGTCGATCCGGTTCACGAAATTTCTGGGCTTGTGCGTGATCTGTCCGCCAAGCAGCACAATGCGGCGCTCACGCTTCTGCCACAACTCGTTCTCCGGATCGTCCGGGATTTCACCCTCCACGGTTCCAGACAGGATCACAAACTTGACCTTCGGCTTGTCGGTGAGCAGATCGATTTCCAGCGGGGTCCCCTTGGCATCCCGCTCGCACAGCGAGTTGACGAAATTGGCAATATGCCACCGCTCCTCGACTGTGGTGTTATCCGCAAACGACGGCATCGGCGTGCCGTTGACTCCCGTGGAGAACGTCCGGAAGATGTTCTTCACATTATAAGCATCCTGGCGGCTCCCTCGGAAGTTCCAGCACTTGTGCCAGTCGGCCGGCTGGATCGAGAAGCCCCAGTCATCCTTCAGATTGAACGCGTTGCCGTCCCCACGCCCGTCGGTCCCGTGGCACTCAACGCATTTCTTGCTGCGTTTTCAGAACCTCGTCAAAGTTGAGCACCGTCTGGCTTTCCGTCGCCTTGTCATCGAACTTCCGGTCCTTCACGAGCTGGTTTGTGACAAAGGACAGGACTTGCAACCGTTGCTCGTCCGTCAGGATGCCTTCCCATGACGGCATCGCCGATCCCGGCAGGCCATGGGTCACGGTTTCATACAAGTCGTTCTGTCCCTTGATCGGCTTTTTGGCATCGAACAGCGGCAACTCACCGCTGGCCGTGTGCCGAATCTTGAAGGTACCCTGATTGAAGTTCCTCGGGCGCGGCCAGAGACGGTCGGCAGCCGGGCCATCACCCGCACCATCAACCCCATGGCACCACACGCACTTGGTGAAATAGACACGCTTCCCGGCTTCGATCATCTCAGCCCTAGTCAACCCAGCTTGCTTCATGGTGTTATACCCCTTCACCGATTGAATGCGGGATTAATCCCACGTCCGAGGATAATAGCCAGTGTGCCAGTATTCGAACAATACGACCTTCCAGATTTCGTCGGTCGTCAGGTGCTGCTCCCAGGGCGGCATGACCGAGGCCCAGGGGAACCCTTCACGGGGAAGACCGAGGCCCCCCTTGGACACGCGCCAGAAGATAAACGTTTCCTGCAATTGCGCGATCGTCCCGGGATCGGTGAAATTCGCCGGAATCGGATTGAACGCAAACGCATGCAACCCGCGCCCGTTCAAGTTATCTCCGTGGCAGAAATGGCAATTCTGGAAGAAGATCTCGCCGCCTTCCCGCACGTTTTTCAGATAGCCTTCCGCTTTCGGATCCCACGGATTGGCATTCTCCTGCAT
>JAIBHQ010000066.1 GCA_020028595.1 Nitrospirota bacterium | reverse complement strand
ACCACGTGCACGTCGGCGCCGAGCGCCCGCAACTGCTCCGGCAAAATCTCCCGCGCCACGGCCGCGCGCGGAATCAACACGCGCTGCCCCTTGACGCCGACCGCCTTCATCGCCTCGATCAGCCCTTCCGCCTGATATTCGGCGGGAATCACATCAGCACGCAGCCCGTACGAAGCCAGGGCTTCGGCCGTGCGGGGACCGATGCAACAGAGCCGGAGGCCGGCAACCGCCCGCCCGTCCAGCCCCTTGTGCTGCAGGCGCTCCATGAACGGCTGCACCCCGTTCACGCTGGTGAACACCAGCCACTGATAACGCCGCAGACCGGCAATCGCTTCGTCCAGTTCGGCCCAACTGCCGGGAGGCACGATCTGAATCGTCGGGCATTCTACAGGCTCCGCGCCTTGTTCGGCCAGAAGATGTGACAGCTCGCCGGCCTGTGCGCGGGCCCTGGTCACCAGCACCCGCTTGCCGAACAGCGGCCGCGTTTCGAACCAGTTCAACTGCTCCCGGAGACGCACCACTTCGCCGACCACGATGACAGACGGCGGTTCAATCCGGGCCTCAGCCGCCTGGCCGGCGATGGTGCCCAGCGTTCCGACCACCGTGCGCTGGCTGGATTTTGTGCCCCATCGGATGACGGCCGCCGGCGTGTCGGCCGGTTTGCCTTCGCGCCGCAGATTCTCCACGATCGCGGGAAGATTCTTGACACCCATGAGAAACACCAGCGTCCCGTGCGCCGTTGCCAGACGGGGCCATTCCAGCGCTTCCGTTTCTTTTGCCGGATCCTCGTGGCCCGTCACGAATGTAACTGTGGATGCCAATGTCCGGTGCGTCACGGGAATGCCCGCGTATGCCGGCGCCGCCACCGCCGAGGTCACGCCGGGCACGACTTCAAACGGCAGTCCCGCTCCGGCCACGGCTTCAGCCTCCTCGCCCCCCCGCCCGAACACAAACGGATCCCCGCCTTTCAGCCGCACGATGATCTTGCCTGCGCGGGCCTTCTCGATCAGCAGCCGATTGATCTCGCTCTGATCCTGATATTGTCCCCGCCCGCGCCGCCCCACATAAATCCGCTCGGCCTTGGCCGGCGCGAAATCCAGCAAGGCAGGGTTCGCCAGATAATCGTACAGGACCACGTCGGCCCTCTCCAGGCACTCCTTGCCGCGGAGCGTCAGCAGTTTCGGATCGCCGGGGCCGGCGCCCACCAGATAGATGATTCCGGTTTTCTTTCCCACCGTCTCAGGCTCTCCCGTAAATCTCGTTCAGAATCGCCTCGCCTCCCCGGCGAAGCAACTGCTCCGCCAGGCGCGTACCCAGCTCGCGCGCATCAGCCGCAGGGCCCTCGACGCTGTCTCGAACGAGACGCCGTCCGTCCACGCTTGCAACCAGTCCATCCAGACGAAGCCGCGTCCCCGAGAACGTCGCATGGGCGGCGATCGGCACCTGGCAGCCCCCCTCGAGCCGGTCCAGCAGCGCGCGCTCGGCCGTCACGGCCGTTCGCGTCGGCGGATGTTCCAGCGCCGACACAATTTCACGCACAAATCCGTCGTTCCGGCGTCCTTCGAGTCCCAATGCGCCTTGCCCGATAGCCGGGAGACTCACCTCGGGCGGCAAATATTCCGTGATCTGTTCCGCCCATCCCATCCGCTTGAGGCCGGCGGCCGCCAGCACGATCGCGTCGAACTCGCCGTCCCGCAATTTCCTGAGCCGCGTGTCGAGATTGCCGCGCAGCATCTCAATCTTCACGTCCGGTCTGCGATGCAGCAACTGCGCCTGACGGCGCAGACTGCTCGTGCCGACCCGGGCGCCCCGCGGCAACTCATCCAGCAGCTTCGCGTCCCGGCTGATCAACGCATCGCGCGGATCCTCCCGCACCGGCACGCACAGAATGTCGAGTCCCTCGGGCAGCGCCGTCGGCACGTCCTTCATGCTGTGGACGGCCAGGTCGATCGTCTCCTGCAACAGCGCTTCTTCGATTTCCTTGACGAAGAGCCCCTTCCCGCCGATCTTCGCCAGCGGCACATCCAGGATTTTGTCGCCGGACGTTTTGATCCGCTGCAGCGTGACCGGAACATCCGGGGCGATTTCACGCAATCTCGCCTGCACCCACTCGGCCTGCCAGATTGCCAGGCGGCTTGCGCGTGTCCCCAACACCAGCGAACGGCGCGCGGTCTTCACGACTCCCATCCGCGTGCCTCGCGTCCGGACTTACCGGCCGGCTTCATGGTAGGGACTCGCCCAGCCGGTTGTCGCACCGGGTAACTTTTCTCCCGATTCGGAGACCGATCGTGGCGTGCGATCCATCCCTGCCATGCCGGTCCGGTAATTCGACGACACCAGGAAATAACTGACGAGTCCCATGATCGCCAGCAGGTACACCAGAAGATCCCAGCGCATCCCTTCCTTGACCCGATAGTCGTACCCGCACCGCGGGCAATCGGGAAGCGGATCATGACCGAGGTACTGATGGCGGCACTGAGGACAGGCAAACAGTTTGGGACCCTGTGGCACTGGACTGCGCCTCCATCGCGTTTCCTAAGTCTGCCGCTTGCCGGCAGGATGTTGCTCAGACAACTCCCGGGTTGCACCCGGTTCAGCCGAGTCCGGTTCATCGAGCGCTGCGGCAGAAGATGTGTCGCCCGGCCGGCCGGCAGCCGTTGGATCATCCAATCCGAAAAATCTCCGAGCCGCCTCGATAAACATGGCACCGCCTCCGGACGTGGACTCGGCCTTCAGTGTCACCAACGAACCATGCAGCAACTTGTTCACGATCCCGGAAGCCAACCCCTCCACCACGCTGCGCTCCTGCGCCGACAGGTTCTGCAGCCGTGCCAGGGCTTTCTCGATCTCCGCCTGTTTGATTGCCTCCGCCCGATGGCGCAAGGCCACGATGGTCGGCGTGACCTCCAGCGATTTCAGCCAATGGAGAATCTGCCCCACTTCCTCGTCCACCATCTGCTCTGCCTTCACGGCCTCCCGCCGCCGCTCCTCCAGATTCTGCTCCACGCGCGTTTCCAGATCGTCGATGTCGAACAAAAAGGCGTTGTCGATGTCCTTCACCGCCGGATCGATATTGCGCGGCACCGAGATGTCGATGAGAAAGATCGGCCGGTTCATGCGACGGCGCACCGCCTGCTCCACGTCTTCAACCCCAATGAGATAGCGCGCCGCGCCGGTCGAGCAGAGCACGATGTCGGCCTCCGCCATCTCGTGCCGGAAGTGATCGAACGGGATCGAGGTCGCATTGAAGCGCCGGGCCAGGTCGACCGCGCTCGCGGCATCGCGTGTCGTGATGGACACTTTCCGGACTCCTTGATCGACCAGATGCTGGGCAGCCAGCTTGGCCATCTCTCCGGCCCCCACGAGCAACACGGTTTTTTCGCTCAAATTCGAGAAGATCTTCTTGGCCAGCTCGACCGCGGCATAGCTGACGGAAACCGCGGTCTCGGCGATTTTCGTTTCCGTCCGCACGCGCTTGGCCACCGAAATGGCCTTCCGGACCAGCTTGTTGAGCACGACGCCGCTGGCCTTGTGATTCAGCGCAACTTCGAAGGCGTCTTTCAGCTGGCCGAGAATCTGCGGTTCCCCGACAATCATCGAATCGAGGCTGGCCGCGACCCGGAACAAATGCCCGATCGCGCGATCTCCGGTATACCCGTACAAATGCGGGGTCAACTGCTCGGACGAAAGCGCGAGATGCGTGTCGGAGAAAAACTCATGGACGCGCGCGTGCCCCTCTTCAATCTGTTCCACCACGGCATAGACTTCCACGCGATTGCAGGTCGACAGCAGAAACCCCTCTTTGATCCCCGCGTAGCTGCGGAGACGCGCCAGCGCTTCGTCCAGGCGGCTTTCCGGCACCGCGAGCTTCTCGCGCACTTCCACCGGCGCAGTCTTATGGCTGAGTCCGACAACGATGATGTGCATATCAGTTCAGTATCAGAGCGCCGCCCCGTGGCCTTTCAGGACCACCCCGATCAGCGTCAACACGACCCCCCCGAATCCGATGATCGTCAGGTACGCCGCCCGCTTGGCCCGCCACCCGACGGTGATCCGGCCCAGCAGAACGACGCAATAAAACGCCCACGTGACCAGCGCCCAGACTTGCTCCGGATTCCAATTCAGATACGCGCCACGCGCCACCTCCGCCGACAGCGCGCCGGCGATAATGCCGAGCGTGAGCAGCGGGAATCCCGTCACGATCGCCAATTGATTCAGGTGATCCAGAAAATCCAGCGGCGGCAGTTTGCTATAGAGCACATTGAACTGCTTGGATTTCAGCAGCCCGTCCTGAATGACGTACATCAGGCCCGCGGCAAAGGCGACGGCGAATCCGACCGTGCCCAACATGCTCAACGTGACATGCACCCAGACGGTTTTGAGCATCGGCGCCGATGTTTCCTTGGGCAGCGCAGCGGCCCAGATCAGCGACAGCAGCGCGAGCGGCAGGAGAAACGAGCCCATGACGTGGATATGATGCCGCACATCCACCCATAAAAACACGAGTACCAGCGCCCACGCGAAAAATGAAAGCGCATCGTGAAAGCTGACCAGCGACTCCGGGCCGGCCTCGACCACCCGGGCCAGCAAGGCCACCGTATGCATCAGAAACCCGACACCGGTGACGCCCAGGGCAATCTTGGCGAGGGTGTCGTCGCGCCGGGAAAGATAGGCCGAGGAAAAGGCGGTCCCTCCCAGATAAAGAGCGATCGTGGCCATAAAAAAGATAGCCGTCATCCTGCCTATCCCCGCAAATTTTCAGAAGAAATTCGATCGGCTGAATTATAGCCTTAGAAAAACGAGCCAGTCAAGAAAAGCCGCATGGATTGCGGCGTTTACGCCCTCGCCAGATAATCACGAAGGGCCTGGGCCGTACTGGGGAAGGCCAGGTCGGCCCAGGGGATTGCAGACGGTTCAAACATGCCCGTGTCAATCGTCTCATCGCCCGCTGCGAGCGCGCCCCCGAGCACCTCGGCCATATAGACGATAATGATCACAGGGTGATCGGCGTAGGAATAGATATTCAGCAAGCCGGTGAGCCGGACATCGAGATGGCTCTCCTCCCTGGTTTCGCGAATAGCCGCATCCTCGACCCGCTCTCCCCGGTCCACGAACCCGCCGGGGAACACCCATTTTCCATACGCCGGCTCGATCCCGCGCTTGAGAAGCACGCAGCGGCCCTCGAGCGAGATAATGGTCCCGACGGCCACTTTTGGATCGAGAAAAAAGACGAACCGGCAGGACCGGCAGACCAGTCGCTCGGGCTCCGATGGCTTGAGCGAGCGGCGCTCGAGCGAGCCTCCGCACTTCGGACAAAAGGCATAGTTGCCCCTGATCCACTCGTCATGCGGTTCGATGAGAAACTTTGAGTCCATGCTCCGATCACCGCGCACGATCACCCTGTATGCGCCGGCATCGTAGCACAGCACGC
The DNA here is from genome assembly GCA_020028595.1 of Nitrospirota bacterium. Classification (GTDB taxonomy): domain Bacteria; phylum Nitrospirota; class Nitrospiria; order Nitrospirales; family Nitrospiraceae; genus 2-02-FULL-62-14. Next base: position 358 of record JAIBHQ010000066.1, on the reverse strand, counting down.
GCCGCCCGTTCGACTTTCCGCCTCTGAACAGGCTAGGATGCGCGCGCCTCAACAGGCACGAGTTCCATGACTGGCTCCCTCTACATCGTCAGCACGCCGATCGGAAATCCCGACGACCTCTCGCTGCGCGCGATCCGCACGCTCAAGACCGTCGCCGTCATTGCCGCAGAAGATCCGCAGTGCACCCAGGCGTTGCTGGCCCGGCATGGGATCACAACCCTGCTCACCAGCTATCACAACGACAACAAGGAGGAAAAAATCCCGGTCCTCATCCAGCGGATGAAGGAAGGACAGAGCGTGGCCCTCGTGTCGGATGCGGGAACCCCTGCCATTGTGGACCCGGGCACCCTGTTCATTC
>JAIBHQ010000065.1 GCA_020028595.1 Nitrospirota bacterium | reverse complement strand
CCGACCATGCCGGGCAGCCTGGACGATGCGCTCAGGAATCTGGAGAAGGACCATCAGTTCCTCCTCAAGGGCGGCGTGTTCACGGAGGATCTGATCGAGGCCTGGATCGGCTACAAGCGGACGCGTGAAGTGGATCCGCTCCGGCTCCGTCCGCATCCATACGAGTTTTTCCTGTATTACGACGTGTAGTAGATAGGCACGAGGCTTGAGGCTCGTGCCCCGAGCCTCGAGGCTGATAATTTGGCCGGACAACGACGTCAGGCCGCGAGGACTGGCAAAGGCGCCAGCGTTGCCGAGGGGGTGTCTCTCGGCGATAGCTGGCGTTTTTGTTTTGGTTAGCGGACAGAGCAGGCAAGGAGGAATCTATGAGAAAAGCGAAGGATGAGATCGCGAGCCAGCCACAGGATGCTCAGAAGCGCCCCGAATCGTCGGAAGATTATTTCGAGCGCACGGTCAGGCAGGCGGTGACTTCAGCAGTGCTGCGCGCCGCGGGGCCGACGAGGCGACAATTCCTAGCCGGGCTGGGCGCCACGACGTTATCGGCATTGATTGCGGAGACGTTCCCGTTGAGCACGCTCACGGCATTCGCCGCCGATCCGGTCGGGAAGCCGGAGAAGCGGGACGTCAGCATCGGATTCATACCGATCACCTGTGGCACGCCGATCATCATGGCGGAGCCGTTGGGGTTCTACAAAAAACACGGTTTGAATGCCTCGGTCAAGCGCGCAGCCGGATGGGCGATGATTCGGGATTGGGCGGTGAATAAGGAAGTCGATGCCTCGCACTTTCTTTCACCGATGCCGCTGGCGTTCACAATGGGGGTGGGATCATTGCCGACCCCCTTCTACATGCCGGCGGTCGAAAACATCAACGGGCAGGCGATCACGTTGCACATCAAGCACAAGGACGTGAAAACGGCCGCCGACATGAAAGGGTTCCGGTTCTGCGTCCCGTTCGACTTCTCCATGCACAATTATCTGCTGCGTTATTTCCTGGCCGAAGGCGGTGTCCATCCGGACAAGGACGTGCAGATTCGCATTGTGCCGCCCGCGGAGATGGTGGCCAATCTCAAAGCAGGAAACGTGGATGGCTATCTGGGGCCGGACCCGTTCAATCAGCGCGCTGTCTACGAGAATGCCGGTTTTATTTACAAACTCTCGAAGGATATATGGGATCGCCATCCCTGCTGTGCATTTGTCGTGACCAAGGAGTTTGCGACCCGATATCCCAATACGTTCGGAGCCATGTGGAGAGCGATCGTGGATGCCACTCACTATGCGTCCAATCCTGCGCATCGCAAGGAAATTGCCACTGCCATCGCACCGGCCAATTATATGAATCAACCGGTCACGGTTTTGGAACAGGTGCTGACCGGGACCTACGCCGACGGGCTCGGCAAGATTATAACAGAGCCGAATCGGATCGATTTCGATCCCTACCCGTGGCATTCCATGGCCGTCTGGATCCTGACCCAGATGAAGCGCTGGGGACATGTGAAGGGGGATATCAACTATCAGTCGGTGGCTGAGCAGGTGTATCTGGCGGCGGGCTGCGACCGCGTGGCGAAGGAGCTGGGTTATCCAACCCACAACGCCACAACCATGAAACACATCATCATGGGCAAGGCCTTTGATTCGAGCCAGCCGGAGGCCTATCTGAAGAGCTTCAAGATTCACAGCATGGCGTAAATGGGGGGGCTGGGGTTGAGAGGAAGAGGAAGAAACTATGGCGATGCAAGGTAAGAGCAGTCCCTGGATGATCTCGTGTTTTCTGCTGGCGGTTTTTTTACTGGCCTGGCATTTCTTCACGTTGAGGCCGGCTTTTGAGCCCCGGGGGATGTCCGAGGAGCAACTGAAAATGCTGGAATTCAACGGCGATATCGTCCGGACGTCGGAAGGGGGATATGCCTGGAATCCAGAAAAGGAGAAAGTCAAAGGCGTGCCGGGACCGCTGATGGTGTTTGATAAAGCCCGAACGGAGCTCGCCGAGGCGTTTGTGAAAAAGGGGACCAACGACCATGGGATCGCGTATCTCGTGGCCTACACGGTCTCGCGCTTTGCGGCGGGCTTTCTCGCGGCTTCGGTAGTCGCGATCATGCTCGGCGTGTTGTTGGGGCTGAATAAAGCGCTGTTCCAGGCGGTCAACCCGTTCATCCAGATTCTCAAACCGATCTCACCGCTGGCGTGGATGCCGTTGCTGCTCTATACCGTCAAGGATCCGAAATGGACGGCGGTGCTGGTCGTATTTATGGCGGCGGTATGGCCGACCCTTGCCACCACGGCGTTTGGGGTCAGTTCCTTGCGCAAGGATTATCTGCACGTGGCGGCCATTCTCCAGCTGACGTGGTTCAAGCGGCTGTACAAGGTCATTTTGCCTGGGGCCGCGCCGACGATTGTGAACGGACTGCGGATCTCATTCGGGAGCGCGCTCGTGGCCGTGGTGCCCGCCGAGATGTTGCTGGGCGAGCTGGGCGTGGGCTATCTGAGCTGGATCGAATGGAACAATCTTGATATTGCCGGTGTGATTTTTGCCATCCTGGTCGTGGGAGTGGTCGGAGTCATTCTGGACTCAGGATTCAACAAGCTGGCAGGTTTTGTCACCTATCAGGAGTAAATAATGGCCTTTTTGCAGATCGATCATATGACGAAGTTCTTTCCGAGCCATTCGGGCGGGGACCCTGTCTGCATCTTCAAGGACGTGACGATCAAGATCGAGAAGGGCGAGTTCGTCACCACGATCGGCCATTCAGGCTGCGGGAAGAGCACGCTCCTCAATATCATCGCCGGACTCGAATCGCCCTCGGAGGGAGGCGTGATTTTGAACGGGCGGGAGGCGGCCGGACCTGGACTGGACCGGATGGTGGTCTTTCAGAACTTCGCCTTGATGCCCTGGATGACGGTCTTCGACAATATCCGGTTGGCGGTACGAGCGGCCTATCCGGACTGGGACCGCGAGAGGATCGCCGCACACGTACACAAATACATCGCGCTGGTCGGGCTCAAAGGCGCCGAGACCAAGCGGCCGACGGCGCTGTCGGGCGGCATGAAACAACGGGTCGGGCTGGCCAGGGCCTTCGCGATCGAGCCGAAAGTGCTGCTGCTGGACGAGCCGTTTGCGCAGATCGATGCGCTCACGCGAGGCGTGATCCAGGAAGAATTGATTCAGATGTGGAACACGTCCAGAAACACGGTGTTCATGGTCACGCACGATGTGGATGAGGCGATTCTGCTGTCCGATAGAATTCTGCTCATGACCAATGGCCCGGGAGCACGGATTGCCGAGAATGTCATGGTGACGATTCCGCGGCCCCGCGCCCGCGTCACGATCATCGAGCACCCTCATTATTATAAGATTCGCAACCACATCATCCATTTCCTTGTCGAGCATGTCACGCATGAAGAGGAGACGGGCGTTTCCAATAATGGTTCCGAGAAGAAATATCCGCGGGTCGTGGATTTCGAGCAGGAAACGCTGGCACGGCAATAACCCGGGCCCTGCGGAGGGGCTCATTCACTCATAAGGAGGAGGCGATGGAAGGGAAGAAGGCGAAGGATGTGATCAAGGCCAAGCGGCTGGAGAAGAAAGTGACCATTGCCGAGGTGGCGAAGATCGTGGGGAAAAACCCCACGTTTGTCGCGGCGGCGCTCAATGGGAACCATCGGCTGACCCCGGAGGAAGCCAGGAAGGTGGGGGCGGCGCTGGAATTGGACAAGGAAACAACGGAGTCCCTGTCCAAATTTCCGGTGCGAACCGATTTCCCAAACACGACCGATCCGTTCAAGTACCGGTTGTTGGAGATCATCGGCGTCTATGGCGACCCGTTGCGTGAGATGGCCAATGAAATGTTCGGCGACGGGATCATGAGCGCGATCGATTTCACGATCGACGTGGAAAAGGTGACCGGCAGCCAGGGCGAAGCGCGCTGCAAAATCACGTTGAATGGCAAATGGCTGGAATACAAAACCTTCTGACAACAACAGCGTGACAGCCAGGAAAGCGCCTCGGGCCATGGTGTGGCGTTTCTGTCTTTCGGAGGCACAATGAACCCTGTAATTCCTCAGATTGACCCGGCCGACACCGCCTGGGTGCTGATCGCGACAGCCCTGGTGCTGGCAATGATCGTACCGGGTCTGGCCCTCTTTTATGGCGGGCTGGTTCGGAGCAAGAACGTGCTGGGCACCATCATGCACAGTTTTGTCATCCTGTGTTTGGTGAGCCTGCTTTGGATTCTCTTTGGCTACAGCCTCGCGTTCGGGCCGGACAAGTGGGGCCTCATCGGAGGGCTCGAATGGGCCGGGCTTCGCGATGTCGGGCTGTCTCCGCATCCCACCTACGGGCCGACGATTCCGCACCAGGCCTTCATGATATTCCAAATGATGTTTGCGGCCATCACACCGGCCCTGATCACCGGCGCCTTTGCCGAGCGGATGAAGTTCAGCGCCCTGCTCTTATTTTCAGTCCTCTGGTCGGTCGTCATCTACTGCCCGATCGCCCATTGGCTCTGGGGAGGGGGATGGCTGGGCAAGCTGGGCGCGCTGGATTTTGCCGGGGGGGCGGTCGTGCACATCAGTTCCGGGATCAGCGCCCTTGTCTGTGCCTATGTGCTCGGCAAGCGCCAGGGGTACGGCACCGAATACATGGCGCCGCACAGCATGCCGATGGTGCTGCTGGCGACGGGCCTCGTGTGGGTGGGGTGGTTCGGGTTCAACGCCGGCAGCGCGTTGGGGGCCAATGCAATCGCGGTGACGGCCTTTCTCTCCACGCATACGGCTGCCGTGACGGCGGCCCTGGCCTGGATGGCGGTCGAATGGGTGCATCGCGGGACGCCGACGGTACTTGGCATTGCCAGCGGAGCCGTAGCCGGGCTGGCAACCGTCACGCCGGGGGCCGGGTATGTTGGACCATTTTCCGCGATGCTGATCGGATTGGCGGCCGGCGGGCTGTCCTACGCGGCAATTATGAACAAGGGAAAGTTCGGGTATGACGATTCGCTGGATGTCGTCGGCATTCACGGCGTCGGGGGTGTGTTCGGCGTCCTGGCAACGGGCCTGCTGGCCTCCAAGGCGGTCAATCCTGGCGGAGCTGACGGATTGCTGTACGGCAATCCCGGCTTCCTGGGCGTGCAAGCCCTTGCGGTGCTGGCTGTGGCGCTGTTTGCCGGCATCGGAACCTATCTCATCCTGAAGTTGGTCGACCGGCTGGTCGGTCTGCGCGTCTCGCCGGAGGAAGAACGGATGGGGCTGGACCTGAGCCAACACAACGAACGAGCGTACTCGTGAACGGAGTGGTCTGATGCTTCGGTCCGATCAAACGCTGTGGTTGCTGGTTTCCACCGCGCTGGTGATGTTGACGCTGCCGGGTGTGGCGTTGTTTTACGGCGGGATGGTGCGGAAGAAAAACGTGCTCAACACCATGGGTATGCCGCTACTGGCGCTCGTCGTTGTCTCGCTGGAATGGCTGTGCTTCGGGGATGCGCTGGCGTTCGGCAGGAGCCTGGGGAGTCCGGCGCCGCAACTGGCCTACCAGACGATGACCGCCGCGCTGGCGCTGGCGCTGGTGACGGGGGCGCTGGTCGAACGCATGAAGGTGCTGTTCTTCCTCGTCTTCGGGATTCTGTGGACCGCGCTGGTCTACGGACCGCTTGCGCACTGGCTCTGGGGCGGCGGGTGGCTCGCGAGTCTCGGCGCGCTCGATTTTGCCGGCGGCGCGGTGGTCCACGTGAGCGCGGGAGTCACCGCGCTGGTGGCGGCGGTCATGATCGGGCCACGCAAAGGGTACGGACGGGTCGAGATGACGCCGAACCATCTGCCC
>JAIBHQ010000064.1 GCA_020028595.1 Nitrospirota bacterium | reverse complement strand
CACCGTTTCATGCTTCTTGTGGCCGTCGTAATTACATGTAATTGTGCCGGCGCCGATGTTCACGCCCTTGCCGATTGTCGCATCCCCGAGATAGCTCAGATGGTTCGCCTTCGAGCCTTCGCCCAACTCGGCTTTCTTCATCTCGACGAAATTGCCGACCTTCGCCGCGCGGCGCAGCACCGCGCCCGGACGCAAATGCGCGAAGGGACCGACCGCCGCATCATCCTCCAGGCGCGAGTCCCGAATCACACAGTGATCCTGCACGACCACCCGATGGCCGAGCGTGCTGTCGCTGATCCGCGTCTGCGAGCGAATGATGCAATCCTCCCCGATGATTGTCCGGCCCTCGAGCGTGACATCGGGATGAATGACCGTATCCCGGCCGATCGCGACATCAGCATCAATCGACGTTGTCGCAGGATTTCGTAACGTGACGCCTTCCTGCATCCAATGCGCGCAGATTCGCCGGCGGATCGTCTGTTCCGCAGCCGCGAGCTGCTCCCTGGTGTTGATGCCCATGCCCTCGGCCGCCTCATGAACCGCCAGCGCGGATACGCGCAAGCCCCGCTCCACGGCCAGCGAGACGATATCGGTCAGGTAGTATTCTCCCTGCGCATTGCGGGGCTGCAACTTGTCCAGGGCGTCGAAGAGAAACGGGCCGTCCGTGACATAGGTACCGACGTTGATTTCATGAATCTGCTTCTCCGCGCCGGTTGCATCCCGATCCTCGACAATCTTCTGCACGCGCCCGTCCCTGCCGCGCACAACGCGGCCATAGCCGGCCGGATCGTCCGGTGTCGCCGTCAGCAGCGTCACCGCCGCCTGCTCGTCCTGGTGGAGCCGCAGCAAAGCCTGGAGCGTCGCCGGCTGCAGGAGTGGCGTGTCGCCGTTCAGGATCAGATAGGTGGAAAGCGTTTTGCCCAGCCGTCGGAATACATCGCGCGCCTGCTGCACGGCGTGGCCGGTTCCCAGCTGCTGCGTCTGCTCGACAACCATCACCGGGGCATGAGGCCTGCTCGCTTCGATCGCCGTCCGCACCTCTTTCCCTTGATAGCCCACCACCACCGCGACATGCTCGCCGGCCAGTTGCCGGGCCAGATCCACGGCGTAGAGCACCATCGGCCGCCCCGCGACCGGATGCAGCACCTTGGCCAGCTTGGACTTCATCCGCTTGCCGAGTCCGGCAGCCATCACGACGGCGCCGAGGCCGGCCAGGGGAGATTTGTTCATTTTTTCATTTAGAGATTGTTTCATTTTTGGAAAAAATCACTCAATGACTAAATCGGCAAATGAAAAATTCTCATGCGATCGGAACCTCCGCGCGGGCCCCTGCGGCCACAGGATGGCCGACGACCGCCGCCTGCGTCGGCTGGTACAAACCGCCGGAGACAATCAGCTTCATCGCTTCTTCAACCGACATATCCAACGGGATAATTTCGCGTTCCGGCACGAGCAGGAAATAGCCGGACGTCGGATTGGGCGACGTGGGCACATAGACGTTCACGAGCGGCTCTGCCGCGATCGCCTGGACCTGTCCCTGCATGACGCCGGTCACAAACGCAAAGCAGTAATGTCCGTTTTTGGGAAATTGAATCAACACGACCCGGTTGTATTTTTCCCGCTCGCCGAACGATAGAATGTCCATCATGGATTTCAACGTCGCATAAATGCCGCGAACCACCGGCACCCGATGCAGCCACTCCTCCCAGTGCTTGACGACCTGTCTGCCGATGATGTTGGTGGCCAGAAGGCCGACGGTAAAAATGAGGAGAAGGAGGGTGACGATCCCGAGCCCGCGGATGTACGCGCCTTGCGGTAGAAACCTGGCCAGCGCGTCACCCAGAATATCGTCCACGGCCACGAAAAGCGTCCGGAGGACCAGGACCGTCCCCCAGATGGGGGTGATGACCAGTAACCCCGTGAGAAAATAGCGTTTTAGCGACGTTTTTAGTGTCGTCACCGAGGGGCTCTCCGCGTTGGGTTATCTTACAAGCTTTACCAGGGTGCCGCAAGCCTTTTATTGCTATTTTCAAGCACTTGGAATAGGATGCGCGAAATTTGTCACAGTCATTTTTAAGGACAACGCATGGGCGCAAGGGGAAAGTCTCGAAGCGGAATTTTGATTACCTTTGAAGGGGTCGAAGGGAGCGGGAAAACCACTCAATTGAGGAGGCTCGCCACCCTGCTCCGCCAGGACGGCTACCGGGTCGTCGAAACGCGCGAGCCAGGCGGGACCCCCGTCGCCGAACGCATCCGTGAAGTCCTGCTGAGCACGCCCGGCAAGCATCCCGCGACGGAGTCGATGACCGCGGCCTGCGAGGTCCATTTAATTCTGGCCGCCCGCAGCCAGCATGTGACCCACGTCATTGAGCCGGCCCTGCAAGCCGGATCGATCGTCCTCTGCGACCGGTTTTCCGATTCGACGTTCGCGTATCAAGGATACGGCCGCGGGCTGGATCTGGCCGCACTACAAGAAATGAACCGGCTGGCCACCGGCGGACTGGAACCGGACTTGACGCTCCTGTTCGAGATCCCCGTCGCCACAGGACTCGCACGACGCCGAAAATTCGCGCTGGAGCAAAACCGGCTGGACCATGAGGCCCACGAGTTCCACGAAAAAGTCCGCAAGGGCTTCCTGGCCCTGGCCGCCCGTGCGCCACAACGGATCAAAAAAATCGACGGCCTGCCGCACCCGGAAACCGTCACCGTGGGGGTCACCTCGGTCATCCAGGCGTTTCTCACGAAAGCCCGCACCAAACGCCTGACAACCGTCATGCACACCCAGCGGATGCGACCACACCGGCGCTCATAACCCATGCCCTTTCACGATGTCATCGGTCACGAGCGTCCGAAAACAATCTTACAGTCGGCGCTGCGCCACGATCGCATCGCCCATGCCTATCTCTTCCACGGCGACGAGGGCATCGGCAAACAGCTGATCGCGTTGCGCTTTGCGCAGGCCATCAATTGCGAGTCCGGAGACGGATCGGATGCCTGCGGCGCGTGCCGGTCCTGCACGCAGACCGAGGCTCGCACGCATCCCGATTTCCTGCTCGTTCAGCCGGACCCGGAACTCGCCAACCCGCAAATCAAAATCGAACAGGTTCGCGAACTGGAACAACAGATCGTCTACCATCCGCTGGTCGGCCGAAAAAAAATCTTCCTGATCGACGATGCCGACCGGATGACCCTGGGCGCCGCCAACGCGCTGCTAAAAACCCTGGAAGAGCCGCCGGAACACAGCGTGCTGTTGCTGGTATCCGGCCGACCCTCGGCCCTGCCGGCCACCGTCCGCTCGCGTTGCCAGGCTCTTCGCTTCGCGCCTCCGGCTCGAACCCAGGTGGAGGCGGCGTTGATTCTCAAGCGCGAGATTCCCCCGGCCGAGGCGCGCCTCCTGGCCGCAGCCAGCCAGTCGAGACTCGGCGCCGCCTTGACGATGGACCTGGCCGCCACGCGCGCCGCGCTCGACGAATTGTGTGCTGCCTCCTCACCGCAAACACTACGGTCCGTGACCGCCATCCTGACGGCAGCGGAAGCCTTCCATAAATCCGACCGGGGACCGGAGGTTCTGGACTGGCTGGCCCAATGGATCCGGGATCTGCTGCTCGTGAGCATCGGCGCCGATCAGGACCACCTCATTCATGCGGACCGCCTGCCTCTCTTGAAGAACGCAGCGCGCGGCGCGCAGGCCGATCAACTTGCCGGCTTGCTGGATGATATTGACCAACTCCAACGGTCCGCCGGCCGAAATCTCAATCTCCACATGGCGCTGGAAAACGTGCTGCTGCGACTGCGCGAGGCAACGCTCAGCGCAGGCTAGAGGCGATGGGCAATGGGCGATAGGGCTGCGTTCGGATCCCAATGCCCCTCCTACAACCTATAGCCTCTCGCCTATAGCCTATAGCCACACCCCCTCGCGACCTGCTATCTTTCCGCCTTAGCCCACATGATTCATGAGCGCTTCTACTACAACCGCCGATACGCCGCTGCGACAAGCCTGCGTGCGGAATATGGCACGCAGGCGGGTGGGCTCGTCGCTCAGTCGGTCAACGTGTTGCAGGGAGCACGCCTCCCTCCTTCGCGACTCCGCGCGCCCGTCTCGCGTGGCGTCTCGACGGTTTCGTCACGAACCGTCATGAATAATGTGGGCTAGCATGAGCAAGACGTTCTACATCACGACGCCGATCTATTACGTGAACGATGTCCCCCACATCGGGCACGCCTACACGACCATCGCCGCCGATGTGCTGGCGCGCTATCACCGGCTCCTCGGCCACGATGTCTTCTTCCTGACCGGCCTCGATGAGCATGGACAGAAGGTCCAGCAGGCCGCCGCCAAAGCCGGCGTGGACCCGCAAGCACACTGCGACCGGCTCGCGCCCCAGTTCCAAAATCTCTGGAAGAAGCTCAATATTTCCAACGATGCGTTCATTCGGACAACGGACACGAAACATAAAACTGTCGTCCAGCAAAAGCTCCAGCAGCTCTTCGATCAGCAACTGATCTATCGGGCCGATTACACCGGCTGGTACTGCACGTTCGATGAACGATTTTGGACCGAGAAGGACGTCACGGACGGGCTCTGCCCCGACTGCAAGCGGCCGGTCGAACGGCTCAGCGAGAGCAACTATTTTTTCAAGATGGGGCAGTATCATGACCGCCTCGTCAAGCATATCGAGGCACATCCCGGCTTTATCAGGCCCGAATCGCGACGCAATGAGGTCCTGGGTTTTTTAAAGACGAACCCTCTGGGCGACCTGTCCATCTCGCGCCCCAAGTCCCGCCTGTCCTGGGGCATTGAACTCCCGTTCGACCGTGACTACGTGACCTATGTCTGGTTCGATGCGCTGGTCAACTACGTCTCGGGGCCTGACTACCTCTTACCCAAGCCGGCGTTGAATCACTACTGGCCGGCCAGCATTCATCTGGTCGGCAAAGACATCCTGACGACTCACGCCGTCTACTGGTCCACGATGCTCATGGCGCTGGAGTTGCCGCTTCCGCAGACGATCTTCGCCCACGGCTGGTGGACGGTGAACGGCGAAAAGATGTCCAAGAGCCGGGGCAACGTCGTGGACCCCCATGTCATGGTGGATGAGTTCGGCGCGGACGCCTTCCGGTATTTTCTCCTGCGCGAGGTGCCGTTCGGCCAGGACGGAGATTTCTCCCGGCACGCGCTGATCGGACGGGTCAACACCGATCTCGCCAACGATCTGGGCAATCTATTGAGCCGCACGACCTCGATGATCGAACGGTACGCGGGCAGCCGGGTGCCGAAGCCTGAACGCGGGACCGGCAGCGACATCGATCGCGTCCTGCAGCACACCGCCGGACAGCTCAAAGACGCCATCGGCGTCCATCTCGATAATTTTGAATTTTCCCGCGCGCTCGAAACCATCTGGGGGCTGGTGAAACTCGGCAATCAATATATTGATAAAACCGCGCCCTGGGTCCTGGCAAAGAAACCGGAAGACAAGCCCAGGCTTGATACCGTGCTCTACAATGCGGCGGAGACGCTGCGGTTTCTCTGCCTCTTTCTCTATCCCGTCATGCCGAAGGCGGCTGAAGGCATCAAGCAGCAGCTCGATTTGACGCTGAACTTCTCAAAACCGCTCTTCTCGTCGGACATTACGTGGGGCGGAACGGTGCCCGGGACCGAAATCGTCAAGGGCGCAGCCCTCTTTCCGCGCATCGAGACCACGACCGCCTCACAAGGAGCAAAAACCGTGAACCAGGACACGCCAACAAGTCCGTCACCTGCCCCGACACCGGCCGCGCCGACGACACACATCACCATCGAGGACTTCCAGAAGGTCCAACTCAAGGTAGCCAAGGTGCTGAGTGCCGAGCGGGTTCCGAAGTCAGAGAAGCTGCTCAAGCTGCAAGTGGATCTGGGCACCGAGCAGCGGCAGGTTGTCGCCGGCA
>JAIBHQ010000063.1 GCA_020028595.1 Nitrospirota bacterium | reverse complement strand
CCTTGAACAGGCTGGTGACCGACCGAGCGGCGAGCCCGCCCGCCTGGGCGCGCCGAGCCAGCGGCCAGGCTTGTCGTAGCGGCGTATCGGCGGTTGCAGTAGAAGCCGTCATGAATCATGCGGGCTAGCGTGAGACCTGCCTGGCGCCATCCAGCGAAAGTTTCATCAGTGAATAGGGATTCACGCGGGCCCCGTTGATCCGAACCCCGAGATGCAAATGCGGACCGGTCGCGCGGCCGGTCGCCCCGACTTTGCCGATCGCCTGCCCCTGCTTGACCATCTCGCCGTCCTGCACCAGCACTTCCGAGAGATGGAAATACATGGAATAGAGACCGAGCCCATGATCCACAAATACGCCCTTGCCGGAAAAGAAATGGTCGACGGTGAGCTGCGCAATCCCGTTGTTCATCGCCACCACCGTGGTTCCCAACGGCGCAGAGATATCCTCTCCATTGTGGGGGCTCCGCGCCTGACCGTTGATCACCCGCGTGCGACCAAAGGCGCCGGCCGTCTCGCCCTGCACCGGTTCGACAAACGGGCCGTCCCACAACCGCTCACGCGACACGCCTTGGAGCACCGTCTTCACCCGTTCCTGCTCCGTTTTCGCGCGAACGAGATTCTCGTCGTCCAAATCGACTTTTTCGCTCGGCAGCGTCAGATGCTGGATGGGATATTTCTCCTTCAGCACCAGGACGCTGTAACTGAGGCGCCGCGCCGCATTGCGCTCGTGGACTTCCACCGTAAGTTCGTGCATGCCCGGCTTGTCCTGCATGTCGATGCCAAGCAACCCGATGACCCTGTCGGAGCGTCCATCCGGAGCCGTGAAGAACGGAATCGTGCGGCCGAGGAACCGTCCCGTCACGTCGGTCGCACGACTGCCGGTTCGTACCTGGACGAGCAGCACCTGCCCCTGCTTCCCGCTGTACTGTCCATCGGCTCCCTGGATCTCGTGCGGGGCGTTCGGAAATAGATCGACAGGAAACACACTGGCCAGCAGAATCACAGCCATCATTGCCCGGACATACGGGCGACCGCCCACGATGAGCGTCTGGAGATGCCGCGTGCTGTTCATCGGTAAAACCTCGGCCCGGCAACCTGCGAAACCAATTCTTCAACACGCCTGTTCACTGTACGAAAGGAATCCATGCAGAGGATCGTTTTCTTCATAATGATGTTTGCCCGGCGCGTCCCCAAGCGCCGCCCAGACGATCCCGGCCGCTCATCGGTAGAACCGTGGTCCTGCTACCTGCGAAACCAATTCTTCAACACGCCTGTTCACCGCGCTGAACGGATCCATGCAGAGGATCGTCTCCTCCCAATACCCGTTGAGCTTGAGATAGGTCCAATCCACCGTGTACGAGCGATTCTTGGCCCTGGCGAACCGGATGAAATCCCCGCGCACTTTGGCGCGCGTCGTTTGCGGCGGAACTGACATCGCCGCCTGGATCGCTTCTTCCTCCACCGCCCGTTCGACAAGTCCGCGCGACTCCATCAGGTAGTAGAGTCCGCGCGTCCGCTTGACGTCGTGATACTGGAGATCCATGAGAAACACTTTGGGATCGTCCCAGTTGCATCCTTTTTTATCCACATACGACTGAAGCAGCAGGCGCTTGCTCACCCAATCGACTTCGCGGGTCAATTGAGACGGATCGTCATCCAACTGATCCACGAGCCGCCCCCATTTGTCGAGCACATCTTCCAGAACCGGATCGTGCGGCTGCGTGTCCAAATACTCGCTCGCACGTTCCCAATAGGTCCGCTGAATTTCGATCGCGCTCATCTGCCGGCCGTCGTCCAGCTTGACCTTTTTCTTCAACGTCGGGTCGCGCGAGATTTCACGAATCGCCTTGACCGGATCCTCCAGCTCCATCCCGGCGACGGTGAACCCGTCTTCCACCATCGAGAGCACAAGCGACGCCGTGCCGACCTTCAGATAGGTGGCGTACTCGGACATGTTGGAGTCTCCGACGATGATGTGGAGCCTCCGGTACCTCTCCGCATCCGCATGCGGTTCGTCACGCGTATTGATGATGCTGCGGGAGGACGTCGTGGACGACGACGTCTTTTCATGAATGTGCTGCGCCCGCTGCGAGATGAAATACTGCGGCTTGCCCGATACCTTGAGCACCTTCCCCGCTCCCGCAAAGATCTGACGGGTCACAAAAAATGGGATCAGCTGTTCGGTCACCTTCCAGAAATCCACGTCCCGGCGCATGAGGTAATTTTCATGGCAGCCGTACGTATTGCCCAGCGAATCCGTGTTGTTCTTGAAAATATAAATTTCCCCAGACAGCCCCTCCTCCCGCAAGCGCTCTTCCGCCGCCGGGAGGCAGGCTTCCAGCAGCCGCTCCCCCGCCTTGTCATGGATCACGAGATCCGTGATGTTGTCGCATTCAGGCGTGGAGTATTCGGGATGACAGCCGGTGTCCTGATAGAACCGGGCGCCGTTGACGAGAAACGCGTTGGACGGCCAGCTGTTGGGGATCAGGCCTTCGAAGATAACACCCGCCCGACATCTTCTTCAACACAGCGAGAATATGGAAGATTACTCAGGCGAGTATCTGGCGGACTTCGGAAGCGGGTACGCGGCGAAACTTGCGGCCGGCGCGGCCGCGGGCAAGCACGGCGACTTCGAGCCCTTCCAGCGGGAGCTTCTGGCTGGTCACATGCTCCAGCGCATGCAGGCAGAGTGACACCGCATCTTTCAGAGACGACATCTCCTTATACCGTTCTTTCAGAACAATCTGGACCGCTTCGGACTTCCCGCCGATCACGGCATATCCGTGCTCGTCAAAGATACTGCCGTCGAAGGAGATCCGATAGATCTCGTTGGAACGTCCGTTGTCTCCCACTTGCACGACCAGCATTTCGACTTCCAACGGCTTCAGCTCCTGGCTGAAGACGGTGCCCACGGTCTGCGAATAGGCGTTCGCCAGCGATCGCGCCGTCACATCTTCACGGCTGTACATGAACCCCTTCAGATCGGCATGGCGAATGCCGGCCTTGCGCAGGTTTTCGAACTCGCTGTACTTGCCGGCCCCCGACAGCGCGATGTTGTCGTAGACCTCTGAAATTTTGTACAGGGACGCGCTGGGGTTGTCCGCCACCAACAGCACGCCATCCTGATACTCCATGGCGATAATCGAGCGGCCTTTGGCAATACCCTTTTTGGCGTACTCCGCCTTATCCTGCATCACCTGTTCGGGCGACACGTAATAGGGCAGCGGCATCGTCAGACCTCTCGCGTCACGTTAAGAACGAAGGCGGGCGTACTCCCGCTTCTTTCCTTGACCTGTTCAGGCGACACGTTATAGGGCAGCGGCATGTCAGCGCTCCTTCGTGCGCACGTCGCGCAACGCCGCGTAGACCGACTGAACACGCGACTCCTCGACATCCGCGATCCCGGCAGCCGCAACGACCTTGGCGGTCGGATAGATGCCCCGCACGAAATCCGGCCCGCCGGTTCCGACGTCCTCATCCGCCGCCGTGTACAGAGCGCGCAAGGCGATATTCAGCGCATCCTGCTCGGACAAGTCCTTGCGAAAATGCTCGCGCATGGAGTTGCGGGCATCCTTCCCGCCCGACCCGATGGCATGATAATCCGACTCCTCGTACCGGCCGCCGGTAATGTCGTATTTGTAAATCCGCCCCTCGTCCCGCTTGCCGTCATAGCCGACGTAAATCGGCAGGACGACGAGTCCCTGAAACACCATCGGCAGGTTGGCTTTCACCATTTGGCCCAGCTTGTTCGCCTTGCCCTCGCACGAGAGCGGCACCCCTTCGAGCTTTTCGTAGTGCTCCAGCTCGGTCTGGAACAGCCTGGCCATTTCGATGCAGGGCCCTGCGGCGCCGGCAATGGCCATCGCCGAATGTTCATCGATTTTAAAGACCTTTTCAATGCGGCGATCGGCGATCTGAAATCCCTCCGTGGCCCGGCGGTCGCCTGCGATCACGACGCCTCCGCGATACTTGATCGCCAGTACGGTCGTCCCGTGGGTGACCGGCGGCGCCGCGCTCCGATACTCGTCGGGAACGGTTCCTGAAGACGCCGGTGCATGCCCCCCTCGTCCGGATGGCGTGAGATCGGGACGATGTTGAACGAGATAGTCAAAAAAACTCGAATTGTGATACTCGTCCGAAAAGAGCGGCACGTGTCGTCGTCTCCTTATGAACGGCACACCGTCGGACCCCGCCGGCGTCAGGCGGTCAGCCTGGCGAGCAGCGACTCCGCCGACTCCGATGCCTCCAGCAATTCGCGCGTCAGCGATTCCGTCCCGCGCAACGGATCCATCAAGGGAATTTTTTTGATGGTGGTGTTCCCCACATCAAACAGCACCGACGTCCAGCTGGCCCCATAAATGGACCGGGGATACCGCATGAGGCACTGCCCGCGGAAATAGGCCCGCGTATCCGGAGGCGGCAGCCGGCCGGCCCGTTCGATCTCGCTGTCCTGCAACAGCCGGTCGATCCGATTGCCGCGCTCCAGCGTGTAGTACAACCCTTTATCGGAACGGATATCGTGGTATTGCAAGTCGAGCATCGCAATCCGTGGATCGTCCCAGCCGCACCCTTTGCGCTCCATGTACGACCGGATCATCTGGCGTTTCGCCACCCAATCCAGCTCGCGCACGAGCAGCATCGGGTCCTGTTCGAGCTTGTCGAGCACCTCTTCCCATCGCACCAGAATGTCCTTGGTAATCTGATCCAATTCGTGGCACGCGTAAAAATCCATCGCTGTTTTCAAATACACCCGCTGGACGCCGATGGCCGAGGTCGACCGTCCGCCGGCCAGTTTCAGAGACCGTTTCACATCGAGATCCCGCGACACCTCTTTGAGCGCCTGCACCGGGTCCTCGAGCTCGATCTTCGGAAACTCCGCGCCGGCCTCGATCATCCCCAACACCACCGCCAGCGTGCCGACCTTGAGATAGGTGGAGACCTCCGCCATGTTGGCGTCGCCCACGATCACGTGAAGCCGGCGATACTTTGAAAAATCGGCATGCGGTTCGTCGCGGGTGTTGATGATCGGCCGCTTCACCATGGTATTGAGATCGACCAGACATTCGAAGAAATCGGCTCGCTGGGAAATCTGATACTCGGCGGGGTTCGTCTGATTCTCCGCCCCGACTTTTCCTGCCCCGGCGTAAATCGGACGCGTCACCAGAAACGGAAGCAGAACCTGGATCAGGCGGTCGAAGGACACCGAGCGGGGCAACAGGTAATTTTCGTGGTATCCGTAGCTGTTCCCCTTGCCGTCCGAATTGTTCTTGTAGAGAAGAAACTGTTCGTTGCCGCGGGCCTGGGACATCGCGCACAGGCAGGCGGCAAGAATGCGCTCCCCGGCGCGCTCGAAGGCGACCACCTGCCGCGGGTTCGTGCATTCCGGCGTGGAATATTCCGGATGCGCGCCGTCCACATACAGCCGTCCGCCGTTGGCCAGGGGCTTGTTCAGCAGCCGGTTGTATTCGGGGCCCGGCCGCTCGCGCTCGCCCTCGACTTCGAAGCCGCGGGCGTCGAGCAGTGGATTCTCGTTTTCGTAATCCCAGATCGCGTGCGGCGCCGGCAGCGCCGGGCACTGCCCGATCAGTTGCAACGAATGCGCAACCGGATCGAGCGACTCGACATTCCTGGCGGCGATTCCGAATTCCGTTTCTGTTCCAATGACACGTACCACGATCGAGTCTCCGATGTTATTCGTTCAGGATAAAAGTCCGGTATGTTCAGCAGGATGTTCAAAAAGGTCTTGTCGCACCCGGCCCGCCCCACGCGCGCCAAGACGCGCGTCTTTCCCGTGGCAAGGCCGCAGCGAGCGAGAAGGCGAGGCGTACGTTTTTCCGTACGTTGAGCCTTCAAGCGATGCGAGAACGCCGCTGGCGGCCTTTTTCAACATCCTCTCACCTTAGAAGTAATGGCCCGTGCTGATCGTTTCAATCTGGCGGGATTCCTTCGAACCGGCGGTGATCGTCCGCACGTGGATGATCTTTTCGCCCTTCTTGCCGGAGATCTTCGCCCAGTCGTCCGGGTTCGTCGTATTCGGCAGGTCTTCGTGTTCCCTGAATTCGTCGCGGATGGCTTTCAATAGGTCTTCCGCCTTGATCCCCTTCTCATTCGTGGCAATGGTGCGCTTGATCGCATATTTCTTGGCCCGCGCCGCGATGCCTTCGATCAACGCGCCGCTGGAGAAATCCTTGAAATAGAGCGTTTCCTTCTCGCCGTTGGCGTAGGTCACTTCGAGAAACTTGTTCTCGTCCGACATCGCATACATGGCATCCACCGTGGCGTCGACCAGCGATTCAACCAGCGCGCGCCGGTCGCCGTTGTGGCGGGACAGTTCGTCCTGCGCAAACGGCAGGTCGTCGCTGACGTATTTTGAGAAAATCTCACGCGCCGCATGGCGGTCCGGCCGCGAGATCTTGATCTTCACGTCCAGCCGGCCCGGCCGCAGGACGGCCGGATCGATGAGATCCTGTCGGTTGCTGGCGCCGATGACGATGACGTTGCGCAATCGCTCCATCCCGTCGATCTCGGACAGGAACTGCGGCACGATCGTGGATTCGATATCGGAGGAGATGCCCGTCCCGCGTGTCCTGAACAGCGCATCCATTTCGTCGAAGAACACGATGACCGGATTGCCGCTGGCCGCTTTCTCCTTGGCTTTTTTGAACACTTCGCGGACCTGCCGCTCGGATTCGCCCACATATTTATTGAGCAGTTCCGGCCCCTTCACATGGAGGAAGAAACTGCGGATCTCTTTTCCGGTCAGATGCGCCAGCCGCTTGGCGATCGAGTGGGCGACGGCTTTCGCAATCATGGTTTTCCCGCAGCCGGGCGGGCCATAGAGCAACACGCCTTTCGGCGGATTGAGCTTGTGCTCGACGAAGAGCTGCGGATGGAGGAACGGCAATTCGACCGCGTCGCGCACCTGCTCGATTTCCTGCGCGAGCCCGCCGATATGGTCATAGTTGACGTCCGGCACCTCTTCAAGGACCAATTCCTCCGCCTCGGACTTCGGCAATTTTTCGATCACATAGCCGGACCGCGTATCATAGAGCAGGTGGTCGCCGACGCTGAGGCGCTCCGTGAGCAGCGGTTCGCCGAGATCCGCCACCTTTTCCTCGTCGAAATGGAGCGTGACCAATGCGCGACGCCCTTCCAGCAAATCCTTCAACCTCACCACCTCGCCCTGGCCGTCGAACCCGCGCGTTTCGATGACGTTGAACGCTTCATTGAGGATGACTTCCTGACCTTTCCGCAGGTCCTTCGCCTTGATCGAGGGATGGACGTTGACCTTCATCTTCCGGCCGGCCACGTACACGGTCGCCGTCTTGTCGTCTTCCAGTCTCGAGAAAATCGCGTAGGTGGAGGGCGGTGCGGTGAGCTTGTCCACTTCCGTGCGGAGGGCTTGAATCTGCGCCTTGGCTTCCTGCAACGTGGCCGCCAGCTTGTCATTCTGCCTGGACGCCTGATCCAGTTGCGAACGGGAGTGCTGGAGTTGTCGCAACTCCTCTTCCATCGCCTGGATCTGGAGGCGCAACTTCTCGACTTCCCGATTGGCGTCGTCGCTTCGTTTCATCATGCCAGCATCCTTGTCCGCCAGCCGTTCGGTGATTTGCTTGACAGAATCGCGGAAGGAACTGAACCGGCCCGGACTCCCCTTCGATTCGGCCATCGTGTCACTCCCCGATGCGCAAACCTTCCATGATCCCGGGAGTAAGCCTGTAAAATACTAACACCGACCAGAAAGACGGTCAACCCAAACGCCAGTTCCGCATCACGCGCGTGCCAGCGCATCGAGAAACTCCCGCGTGGCGGATTCGGCCGACGCGGCGGATAAAATCGCGGAGACCACCGCCACGCCATAGGCGCCCGATCTCCGCACCTCAGCCACGCGCGCGATGGTGATGCCGCCGATCGCAAACACCGGAATCCGGCAGCGCCGGCCCGCCTCTTCGAGCACGCGCAGACCGATCGGCTCCCCGAACTGGCGCTTGGACGGCGTCTCATAGATCGGCCCGAGCACGGCGAAGTCCGCTCCGTCCGATTCCGCCCGAACCACGCCGTCCGCTGAGTGCGTGGAGACGCCAACCAAACGATCGGACCCCAGCAGCCTGCGGGCGGCCGCGACCGGAAGACTGTCCGCCCGCAGATGAACGCCATCGGCGCCGAGCGCCAGCACGAGGTCCACCCGATCATTGATCAGAACCCGGACTCCGCGCTGATGACGATCCGTGACGAGATAGAGAGGAAAATCAACGCGGGGCATGGAAGAAGTGACGCGTAATCAGTGACGCGTGATTTACCAGCAACTCATCACCCGTCACGGTATCTAGAGCATCCCCTCGATGGGACTGCTCGCCGTGGCGTACAATTTTCTAGGGATGCGCCCCGCTCGATAGGCCAGCCGGCCGGCATCGATGGCATATTTCATCGCTTCGGCCATCATGATCGGATCCTTGGCGCCGGCGATGGCGGTGTTCATCAGCACCGCGTCGGCGCCATATTCCATCGCCAGTGCCGCATCGGAGGCGGTCCCCACGCCGGCATCCACGATGATCGGCACCTTGACGGTCTCGAGAATGATCTTGAGATTGTACGGATTGCGGATGCCGAGGCCGGATCCGATCGGCGCGGCCAGCGGCATGACGGCGGGGCAACCGATGTCCACCAGTTTTTTGGCGACGATGGGATCATCATTGGTATAGGGCAGCACGATGAACCCTTCCTTGATGAGAATTTTTGCGGCTTCGATGAGTCCCGCCGTGTCGGGGAACAAGGTCTTTTCATCGCCGATCACTTCCAGCTTGACGAGATCGGAGACACCGGCCGCGCGCGCCAGCCGCGCGTACCGGACCGCATCCTCCACCGTGTAGCAGCCGGCCGTATTGGGCAGGATCGTGTATTTCTTGGGATCGATGTAGTCGAGCAGGTTTTCTTTCGACCGGTCGGTGATGTTGACCCGGCGGACCGCGACGGTCACCACGTCCGCGCCGGACGCTTCGATGGCTTTCTTCGTCTCGACGAAGTCCTTGTACTTACCCGTTCCCACCCACAAACGGGACCTGAACTCGCGCCCGGCAATTGTCAGCCGATCGTCTGCCATATATGCTCCGCAAAGAAGCCCTCAGCAGTCAGCTTTCAGCAAGCAACTCGGAATCCTGATGTTTGAGGCTGACGGCTGATTGCTGACAGCTTCCCCCTCCAATGAAACTGATGATTTCGATCCGGTCGCCCTCTTGAAGACTCCGCCGGTCGAACTCGTTGCGATCCAGAATGGTCAAATTCAGTTCCACCGCGACACGGTCCGGACGGATGTCCAACTCTGTGAGCAGCCCGGCCACCGTCAATCCGGCCGCCAAGGCTCGCTGCTCTCCATTGACTTGAATGTGCATCGCGCTTGAACCGCGTGCGAACATCGTACGAGACACAGAAACGCCTTGTCAACCGGGGCATCGGGCACGTTCGACCGGCTGGAACTTTCGTCCCGACCCCGTTTCCTACTATGATAGAGGGGTATGGATGAACGGAAC
>JAIBHQ010000062.1 GCA_020028595.1 Nitrospirota bacterium | reverse complement strand
CTTGATGGCCTCGACGGCGACGTCGCCGATCGGGACGATCCGTTCTTTGCGTCCCTTGCCGCGGAGCCGGACGAGTCCCTCGCGCAGGTCCAGATCCTCGCGGTTCATGCCGACCAATTCGCTGACGCGCGCCCCGGTGGAGTACAGCGTTTCGAGGATCGCCCGGTCGCGCCGCGCCGCCAAGCCGTCGCCTTCGGGAAACTCCATGAGCGCGTTCGCATCGTCCTTGGTCAGGACGCGCGGGAGCCGTTGCGGCAGTTTCGGCGTACGGACCTCGGCGGCCGGATTCACCCGTCTGGTTTTGTTCCGGTTCAGGTAGCGGTAAAAGGTGCGGAGCGCGGCCAGCTTGCGTGCCAGGGAGGAGGTCTGTTCCTGCCGCCGGTCCAGCCAGTAGAGATACTCGCGGACCAGCATCGGGTCCACATCGGATGGTTTGATCGGCGCGGCTCCGGCGGGACGTTTCGACGATGCGAAGGCGAGAAACTGTCGAAGGTCCGAGTGATAGGCGCGAATCGTCTCGGACGATGCGCCGCGCTCGTCTTCGAGGAACGCTACGAAAGCTCGAATGTGTTTCTCCATCCGTCGAAGTCCTCCAGCGCCCGTTGAACGATGCGGGTCCGTTTCTGCTCCTTGTCACGGACGCGATCCGGGAGCGGCGGGAACAGCCCAAAATTCGTATTGATCGGTTGAAAGTGTTTGGGCTCGGTGGTGGTGATGTAGTTCAGCAGCGCGCCGTGCGCAGTGGTCGGCGGCGGCGTCACCAACGGCAGGTTGGCCAGCCCCCGCGCGGCGTTGAGGCCGGCCAGTCCGCCCATCGCCGCCGATTCGGTGTACCCTTCCACGCCGACGAGCTGCCCGGCGAAGAACGCGGTCCCGCGGCTCTTGAGCTGCAGAGTGTTGCGCAACAGCTCGGGTGAGTTGATGAAGGTGTTGCGGTGGACGCTGCCGTAGCGGAGAAACTCGGCTTGCCCCAACCCCGGGATCATGCGGAACACGCGCTTCTGCTCGCCGTAGGTGAGCTTGGTCTGGAAGCCGACCATGTTGTAGCAGGTGCCGTGGCGGTTTTCCGCGCGGAGCTGCACGACGGCGTGGAACCGCGCGCCGGTTCTGGGATCGTCCAGGCCGACCGGTTTCAAGGGGCCGAAGAGCATCGTCTGCCGGCCGCGTTCGGCCATGACTTCGATGGGGAGGCAGGACTCGAAGTACGGCGTGTTTTTCTCGAACTCCTTGGGCTGGACTTTTTCGGCGGCCATCATCGTGTCGTAGAACGCATTGAATGTCTGTTCGTCCATCGGGCAGTTGAGATAATCGGCGCCGCCCTTGTCGTAACGCGATGCGCGAAAGACGACGTCCATGTTAATGGAGTCGGCGTCGATGATCGGCGAGATGGCGTCGAAAAAGTAGAGATGTGTGGAGTGCGTGAGGCGCTGGATGGCGGCGGCCAGCTTGTCGGAGGTGAGCGGGCCGGTGGCGATGATGCAGACGCAGTCGGTCGGAATGTCGGCGATCTCTTCTCGGAGAATGCGGATGTTCGGATGACCTTCGAGCGCCTGCGTGATTTTCTGCGAAAACTGGTCGCGGTCCACCGCGAGGGCCGAGCCGGCCGGGACGCGGACCTCGTCCGCCACGCGGATGATGAGAGAATTGAGCCGCCGCATCTCCTCTTTCAGGAGGCCAGCCCGCCTCCCACGACGACCACATCCTCGCGCATCTGAGTGGGACTCCGGAGGTTCGGCGAAGAATCTAAGCCACTGGAGGCAACGTACCTATCCGCCACGATTTGATCGAACGCGGCGGCTCAGCAAGCTCGGTTTGGTGGGCGATACTGGTCTTGATCCAGTGACCTCTCCCGTGTGAGGGGAGCGCTCTCCCAACTGAGCTAATCGCCCACGGGGCGAAAGTCTAACATGGCACTCCCCGCAGATCAATGCGTGCCAACAGCCGATCTGCAGGAAAACGCCGTTTCTCTGGACAGAATGCATCGCCCACGTTAGACTCGGTTTCGTCACGCAGAGCAGTATTCAGCAAAAGAGGTGATCTATGAAAAGCATGCAACTCGTCGGGCTCGTGGCGCTGGTGGTGATTCTGGCGGCCGGCTGCTCGACACAGCGGGAGGGTTCAGTCAAGCTGGCGCAGGGCGGCGGCATGTATTCGGCCCTGGACGCGACGGCACAGGTCTATTCCAATCCCAGAGCGCAGGCGCCGGTGGAGGATACTGTGTGGCGGTATGCGGGATATGCATTGCATCCGGTCGGTGTTGTTCTGGATTACGCCATCAACCGGCCGTTCTATGCGCTGGCCTCCGCGTTCCCGTATCTGTTCGGCTATACCAGCGAGGACGAGTTCGTCAGTTCGCAGTTCCAGAAGTGGAACCGGTTCGACAACTAACCCGTCCCCGCGAGCATTCCTTTACGCAGCGGCAGGAAGGAGCCCCTTCCCGCCGCTGTTCTGTTTTTTGTAGAATCACCTTCCGATGTCTATGTTTGCTCCAGACGGACAAAAAATCGGTGCAGTCCGAACGGCAGCCGCCTGCGCGCTGTTACTGACTGCATGGCTGGTGGCGGCTTGTGAAACTCCGGCGCCGTCGAAATTCCCGCCGTCGGCCAGCGATTTGGGGTTGCTCAAGGCGGCGAAATTGTGCGATCACAAAGCGTCGGTGCTCGGACGTCTGGCAGGGATGCCCGTCCGCCGTGAGGTCTGGGGCACGGGCGAGGAACTGCGGATTCCGGCGGATCGCAGCGCAACCGGCTCGGAAGAATCGCTGTTCTTCGATCAGGACGACCAACTGGTCGGCCTGCTGTTCGTCTTTCCGTCCGGCGTGAGCCTCAAACCCTACCCGGTTCTGCGCGAGACTCTGAGCCAACTCAAGCCCTCGCTGGAGTTTTATCTGAACATTGCGCAGGTCTCCGCGCGGGAGAGTCTCGACCCCAGTACACTCTATGAGACCGGTGATGCGACCAGCACGGTCCGCTACCTGGTCTTGAACGGCGACCCGCTGACCCTCCTGGCCGCCTCCTTTTCGATCGATCCCTATGCCAAGCTGCTCTCGCCGTACCGTGCGGAGTTTCTCTCGCGGATCGAGCGAGGCGGCAAGACGCAGGGAGGCTCCAAGCCGTCGGGCAAGGGCTCGACGGACCGGGAGGCATTCGCGGCGCTTCAGCAGTTCGCGCGCGGAGAAACGGCGCACTTCGGCTCGTGCGGTGCGAAAGACGACACCCGCGCGGCGGACGCCTACGGGAAAGCCATTGCGGTGGGATTTTCGGATAAAGTCTGGCAGGCCGAAGCCTACCATAAGCTCGGGCTGGCATTGGAACGGAGCGGCAAACTCGAGCCGGCCAAACAGGCCATTCTGAAGGCCCTTGCCATCCGTCCCAACACGGCGGAGTTTCTCAACAGCCTCGGTTCCGTCTACGCCAAGCTGGGCGATCACGAGCAGGCGGTGGCGACCTTCGAACGGGCGGTGGCGTTGCGACCGAACTATACGGTCGCGCGGTTCAACCTGGCGGAGGCGTACGAGCAGGTGAATGTCAAACGGGCCATCGCGGAGTATGAAACCTATCTGGCGTTGGTTGAAGGCATCGAAGAAGAGCAGTCACGGGTGGCCAAGGCGCAGGAACGTGTGCAGTACTTGAAGAAACGGTAAGCGATGACGCCTGCCCGGGCGATTATCCCCTGGAATGTTCTTCCTGTTCCTGCTGCGTTTTGCACTCGATGCAGAAGGTCGTGACCGGCCGGGCCTTGAGACGCTTGAGCGGGATTTCCTCCCCACAGCCTTCGCAAATGCCGTAGGTCCGCGTAGTCAGGCGATCGAGGGCTTCGTCGATCTTCTTGATCAGCTTCCGCTCCCGGTCTTTGATCCGTAACGCAAAGTTCTGATCCGCCTCCGCCGTGGCCTGATCGTTCATGTCGGGGAATGTGGCGAGGCCCGGCCGTTGCTCCACGACCGCCTCGGCGCCCTGGATCAAGCCGGCCCGCTGCTGCTGCAACGCGTGAAAAATAGACGCGTACTTCGGCTCACCGGCGTAGGGCTGCTTCTTGCGCACAGCAGTCCGTTTCGCCGGACGCGAAGGCGGGGACACTGTCTGCGTTGATCCCTGTGCGCGTGGACTCATCGGCAAAAACTATAACAACATGATCCGGGCCGGTCAATGCTTAGCTGCGAGATCGCGGGACGAGCATGACTTGCGTGACTGGCCGTTTCATGTCTTGTCCCTCTCGCTTGTCTCGCACGTCGCGTCAGTCTCGCGGAACTTCGTTCAGCGTTACTATGCTACAAATCCCGCCGGCCTTCCAGGGATTTGATGAGCGTCACTTCGTCCGCATACTCGATATCCACGCCGACCGGAATCCCATAGGCGATGCGCGAGACGCGGACGCCGTGCGGCTTGAGCAGCCTGGTCAGATAGATGGCCGTGGCTTCGCCTTCAATCGTGGGATTGGTGGCGAGGATCACCTCTTCGACGCCGCTGTCCTTGAGACGGTCGGCCAGGTCCTGCGCGCGGATGTCCGCGGGGCCCACACCATCCAGCGGCGACAGGGCGCCGAGCAGCACGTGGTACAGACCGCGATAGCCGCCGGTGCGCTCGACAGCGTAGAGCGTGCTGGGCTCTTCGACGACCAGAATCTTGGTGCGGTCGCGCTTGGGATCCCGGCAGAACTCGCACAGCTCGCCCTCGGCGATGTTGTGGCACTGGCGGCAGAACGTCAGGCCGTCTTTCACGGCGCGAATCGCGTCGGCCAGCCGCATCGAGTCATCCTTGTCGGTTTTTAAGATATGGAAGGCGAGGCGCTGCGCCGTTTTGTGGCCGATACCCGGCAGCCGGACCAGTTCCCGGATCAGTTGCGCAAGCAACCCCTGGTTGTCAATGCCCATGGATGAGCCGTGATGGGTGACGCGTGACGCGTGACGGGTGACGAAGACTGGCAAAACGTTCAGCGCGCATCGCTCTGTAGTTGGCGTTCAGAAGAGTCCCGGCATTTTCATTCCGCCGGTAATGGCTTTCATCTCACCGGCCATGAGATCCTTGGCTTTGCGCAGCGCGTCGTTGGTGGCCGCGGCGATCATCTCCTGCAGGAGGTCGCGCTCGCCGGATTTCAGGACGTCGGGATGGATGGTGACTGAAACGATTTCCATCGCGCCGTTGGCCTTGACCGTCACCATGCCGCCCCCGGCCGAGCCTTCAGCGACTTTGCCTGCCGCTTGTTCCTGTACTTTGGCAAGCTGGTCCTGCATCGCCTGGGCCTGCCGCATGATGTTTCCCATGTTGCCGAACGGATTCTTGCTCATGACGCAGTCTCCTTGCGGGGTGCGGCCTGTCGGACATCCACGAGGTCGCTACCGAACACGTCCCGTGCTTGTTTGACGAGCGGGTGCGCACGCGTCTGTTCGAGCAGCGCATCTTTTTGGGAACGGGCTTTTGCAGCACGGCTCTGTGCCGGCGATGGAGCGGCTGTCTGTCCGTCCGCAAGCTCGACGATTTTGAGCCGCACCGGCCGGCCGGCCAGCTCGGCGCAGAGGGATGTGATCAACTGCTGGTTGTCGGGTTTCTCTATCATGCCGCGCGCCACCAAGGCATTTGACGGGTATCCGATCGTCAATTGATTGCCCTCGATGCCGAGCAGTGTCCCCATTTCCAGGAACGCTCCGACGTTCGGGTGCCTGCCTGAGACATGCTCCACCACTTGTTCCCAATTGAGTTGGAGGGGAGGCGGCGCCGGTGGCGGCGCGGCTTGCGCCGGTTTTGTGTTGGCCGGCTGTGCGGGCAATGTGGGTGGCGCCGGTTTCGGGGATGCGACCGGCGCGGGCGGTGGCGTCGACGACGGCGCAGGTCGAGTTTGTGACATGGATTTGGCCTGAGCCGTCTGGCTGTAGCCGGATGTCGGGCGGCCTGGCGCGAAGGGCGCGGCAGGTGCCGTCGCCTGGCGTGGCGGTGCCGGGTGCGCCACGGCCGGAGCCGCGGGAGCCGATGTGCCGGAAGCGAGCAGCCGCGCGGCGCGGATGGCTGCGGACTCCAGGACGAAGCGCGGGTGCGCGCTGAGGCGTAGCGCATCCTCGGCCTGCGAAAGAATCCGGAACAACTCGTGCGCCTGCTCGACCGTGAAGGCCTTGGCGTTCGCGACGATCTGCCGCACGTCTTCCTCGGGCGCTTCGATGAGGCTCCGGAGGTCCTGCGCGGCAGGTACAACGGCGGCGACCAGCATGTGGCGGGCGTATTCAACCAGGTCGGCGCAATAGGCACGGAAGTCGTGCCCTTGATCCAACAACTGCGCGATCACGCCCACGGCGGCCGGACCGTCTTTTGCGATGATGGCGGCGATCATCGCGCGGACGTGCTCCTGCGGTACGGTGCCCAGCAGAGTCTCCAGGTCACCGTGCTTGACGGTCTTGCCGGCGAAGGCCACAACCTGGTCCAGGATGCTCAGTGCGTCCCGCATGCTGCCGTCGCTGGCCCGCGCGATGGACGACAGGCTGCGGTCTTCCACGGTGAGGCCGTCCTGCTGTGCCACGAAGCGCAGGCGTTGGACGATCTCAGCGTGCGGGATCCGCCGGAAGTTGTAATGCTGGCAGCGCGAAAGAATCGTGGCCGGGATTTTATGGATTTCGGTCGTGGCGAAGATGAACACGACATGGGCCGGCGGCTCCTCCAGCGTCTTCAGCAGGGCGTTGAAGGCGGACGTCGAAAGCATGTGGACTTCGTCGATGATATAGATGCGATAGTGGCCGTGAAACGGCGTGAACTTCACATTCTCGCGGATCTCCCGCACGTCGTCGACGCCGGTGTTGGAGGCGCCGTCGATCTCGATCACGTCCACCGAGTTGCCTTGCGTAATCTCCCGACAATTGACGCAGGTGTCGCAGGGCGTGGCGGTGGGGCCCTGTTCGCAATTCAGTGCCTTGGCAAGGATGCGGGCCATCGTCGTCTTGCCGACGCCGCGCGTGCCGGAGAACAGAAAGGCGTGCGCGATCCGCTTGCTGGCAATGGCGTTCGAGAGGGTCTGAACGACGTGGGGCTGGCCGATCACGTCTCGGAAGGTAGCCGGCCGGTATTTTCTGGCAGAAACCTGGTAGTCCATGGATTCAGATGCCTGGTGCGAGGTTCGAGGTGCTAGGTTCGGAGTCTCCGGAAAGATAATCTCGTACCCTTCTGTTGTTGTGGGGCCAGGTGATCCTGCGGCACACCGAACTTCCCGCTTACCGTTGCTTCCTTCCGGACCTGGCGGGGTTCACAGGGTTCGGTTGCACAGGGCCCGGCCCCTAGTCCTTTAGCGCGAGAGGCACATTCCAATAATCAACCTTCAGGCAGTGGCGCGCTAACCCATCCCTTCCACTCACGGCTACGGACACCGGAAGTGGTGTTGCTTCGCAACGTCATAAAATCATTGTCGCGTTGCGCGACACCTTGCTTAGTGATCAAACGCCATGACCTGTTGGTACGTACTGGCGCGTCACTGCCCGATTGCATGCCGTCAGAATGTTCCAGTCGCGCCAAACACCGAGCGTAGCGGCACAGGTCAAACACTACTTGCATGGGTGTCACCCGCAGCGAGGGGTAGCGGAGAGGGTGGGCATTCGAAGTCGCGCTCGCAACTCGCGCTCCCACTGAGGGGGCCAGCCCCCTCGTGTCTCCCCACGCAGGGGAGCTTCTCCCCCGCGATCCCCCTCGTTCGAATCCCACCCAAAATGCTTGTCGCGGAGCGACACCGTTTCCGGTG
>JAIBHQ010000061.1 GCA_020028595.1 Nitrospirota bacterium | reverse complement strand
TGCCCGTCTGCGGGTCCTGCCCGGAGGGCTATCTTGAGATGGGCCGCTCGCTGGTACCGTCGCTCTGCGGCAGTGGGGACGGCGGGCTGAGGACGCAGTGCCAGCTCCCGAAGATGGAAGGCGGGATGCCGGATCCCACCCAGGGCGGCCGGCGCTGTCCTCCTGACTGCGGACAGGGGACACCGGGGGCGGCTCCGTAGGATATTACAAGGCCCGGCAAGGCTTTCTCTGTGCCGGAAAATAAATCACGCCGGGGGCTGTTATGACCGATCGTCTCGTGACCACCCAACTCACGGAGGAAGAACGCAGCGTCGAGGCCACATTGCGGCCGCAGACCCTGTCCGAGTACGTCGGGCAGGAACGGATGAAGGAATCGCTGCGGGTCTGCATCGAGGCCGCCAAGCAGCGCCACGAAGCGCTCGACCACGCGATCTTCTACGGTCCGCCGGGGCTGGGCAAGACCACCATCGCCCACATCATCGCGCATGAAATGGGCGTGGCGATCCGCTCGACATCCGGCCTGGTGCTGTCCCACGCCGGCGACTTGGCCGCCATTCTCACGAATCTGCAGGAGCACGACGTCCTGTTCATCGATGAAATTCACCGGCTCCCGGCTTCGGTGGAAGAGGCGCTCTACCCCGCCATGGAGGATTTTCAGCTCGATCTGGTCATCGGCCAGGGACCCTCCACGCGCACCGTCAAGCTGGACCTGCCGAAATTCACCCTCGTCGGCGCCACGACACGCGCCGGATCGCTGACGTCGCCGCTGCGCGAACGGTTCGGGCTCGTCACCCGCCTGGATTTTTATTCTCCCGATGAACTGACCACGATCGTCACGCGGTCGGCCGGATTACTGGAGATTCCCATCGAGGCGGACGGAGCCCGCGAAATCGCGGGGCGCGCCCGCGGGACGCCGCGCATCGCCAACCGGCTGATCAAACGCGCGCGCGACTTCGCCCAGATCAAGGCGCAGGGACGGATCACCAGGCAGGTGGCCAAGGACGCGCTGGACTGGCTGGGCGTGGATGCCGCCGGCTTTGACGACATGGACCGTAAAATCCTCTCGACCATCATCGAGAAGTTCGGCGGCGGGCCTGTCGGCGTGGAGTCGCTCGCCGCCGCCGTCAACGAGGAAAAGACGACGCTGGAAGACGTGTACGAGCCCTACCTGATTCAATCCGGCTACCTGGAACGAACGGCCAGGGGCAGGCAAGCCACCCGGCTTGCGTTTTCCCACTTTGGCAAACAGAAGGACTTGCTTCCATAAACTGTGCCTGACAATTCTGTTATCCACACCCGAATCGTATCGGACATTTCACGGCAAAAATCTGGTGGTGGTGGTGGCCGGGAGAGTCCCATCTCATTGATATTCCTTGCAAAGCCTGCTTGGCTTTTTGTATGATTTGTGGTCAATCCTATTCAAATGAGAAAGGACCGGAGCTGGGTGAAACAGCCAGCCCGACGTGGTCATGAAAGAGCGGACAGGTCCCTCCAAGGAGCTGCAGTCGTACCGCAAGGAAATCGACCGGATCGACGATGATATCCTGCGCCTTCTGAACGAGCGCTCCAAGCACGTCATCGAGATCGGGAAGGCCAAGCGGCGGGCTGATGCCGAGGCCAATCTCCACACACCGGCGCGGGAAGCGGAAATCATCGAGCGGCTGACCGCGCGCAACTCCGGTCCGTTCCCCAACGATGCAATCCGGGCCGTCTACCGCGAGATTATGTCTGCGTCGTTGTCACTGGAAGGCCCCCAAAAGGTCGCGTACCTGGGCCCGCCCGCGACGTTCACGCACCTGGCATGCATCCAGAAATTCGGCGCGTCCGCGGACTATCTCGCAGTCACCAGCATCAAAGACGTCTTCAATGAAGTCGAGCGCGGCAGGGCGAATTTCGGCGTCGTCCCGATCGAAAACTCCACGGAAGGCGTGGTGAACCATACGCTCGACATGTTTTTCGACTCCAACTTGATGATCTATGGTGAGATCTTGCAGGAAGTATCTCATTATCTGTTGTCCAAAACGGGCCGGCTGGAGGGGATCAAAAAAATCTACTCGCACCCCCATGCCATCGCGCAATGCCGGAACTGGCTGGAAACGAACCTGCCGAATGTGCCGGTGTCGGAGGTGCCGAGCACGGCGCGGGCGGCCGAGTTGTGCCGGGACACCGCATCCGCGGCGGCCATTGCCTCCGAGCTGGCGGGACAGCTCTACGGATTGAAGATCGTCAAATCGCGGATCGAAGACAACATCAACAATTTCACCCGCTTTTTGATCCTGTCGAAGAAAGCTCCGGAACGGACGGGGAAAGACAAAACGTCCGTGATGCTGTCCGTCAAAGACAAGGTCGGCGCGCTCTACGACCTCCTGCGTCCCTTTGCCTCGCATGGCCTCAATATGACGAAGATCGAGTCCCGTCCGTCACGCCGGAAAGCCTGGGAGTACATTTTTTTCGTCGACGTCGAGGGACACGCCGAGGAAGACCGCGTCAAGAAGGCGCTCGACGAGATCAAGGGGCGCTGCCTGTTTATGAAAATCCTGGGATCGTACCCGGCGCATAGCTGATTTATGCCACTCAACATTCACCCAGATATCGCATCGTTGTCCCCCTACGTGCCGGGCAAGCCGATCGAAGAGCTGCAGCGCGAGCTCGGGCTTTCGCGCATCGTCAAGCTGGCCTCCAACGAGAACCCGCTGGGGCCGTCCCCCAAGGCCCTCGCCGTGCTGGCAGAAGCGGCCACGACCTTGAACCGGTACCCGGATGGAGGCGCGTTCCGGTTGCGGACGGCCCTGGCCGATCGCTGGAAGGTTTCGCTGGATCAGGTGATCCTGGGAAACGGCTCCGACGAGATCATCGGCATGCTGGCGCGCGCCTTCCTGTCGCCGGGCGACGAGGCGATCATGGCCGACAACACCTTCGTGATTTACCGGATGGAAGTGACGGCCGCGCACGGCGTGCCGGTCGTCGTGCCGCTCGCAGAGGGCCGGCACGATCTGGCCGCCATGGTCAAGGCGATCACGCCGCGCACCAAATTGTTGTTCGTCTGCAACCCCAATAACCCGACGGGCACGATGGTGAGCGCCGCCGATGCCGACGCGCTCATGGCGAAGGTGCCGGCGCACGTAATCGTCGTGTTCGACGAAGCCTACTGCGAGTATGCCCGCGATCCGCATTTCCCGGACAGTTTGGGGTATATCCGCCGGGAGCGCAACGCCATCGTGCTGCGGACGTTCTCCAAAATCTACGGCCTGGCCGGATTGCGGATCGGCTACGGCGTGACGACCGCGGAAATTGCCGGCTATCTCAACCGCGTGCGGCCGCCGTTCAACGTCAACAGCCTGGCCCAGCGCGCCGCAGGGGCGGCGCTCGGCGACGAGGAGCACGTGGCGAAGAGCCGCGCGATGAACCAGACTGAAATGGCGGGCGTCCGGGCCGGGCTTGTGGCGCTCGGGCTCCATCCGCTGCCCAGCGAAGCCAATTTTTTGTATTTTGACGCCGGCCGCGACGGGCGTGCCCTGTTCGAGGCCCTGCTGCGGGAAGGCGTGATCGTGCGTCACATTGAAGGCGCCAACTTACGGGTCACCATCGGCTTGCCGGAAGAGAACCGACAGTTCCTGCAGGCACTGAAACAAGTCCTTGGTCGGTAACTGAAGGGAAGAGGAATTTATGATCATCGTGCTGAAGCCAGAAGCCACGGAACCTGAAATCGAACACATTATGGACCGGCTCCAGGAGTTGGGCCTGAAGTCGCACATCTCGCACGGGCAGGAACGGACCATCATCGGCGTGATCGGGGACGACCGCATTCTCCAGAACCAGCCGCTGACCGCCCTGCCGGGCGTGGAGAGCGTCCTCGCGATTCTCGCGCCCTGGAAACTGGTGAGCCGGGAATTCCGAAAGGACAACACGGTCATCGACGTCGGCGGCGTCAAAATCGGCGGAAAAAAAATCACGATGATGGCGGGCCCCTGCGCGGTGGAGCGGCTGGAATTGACGGTCGGCATCGCCCAGGAGGTGAAGGCCGCCGGTGCCAGCATCTTACGTGGCGGCGCCTACAAGCCGCGGTCATCGCCCTATTCCTTCCAGGGGCTGGGACGCGAAGGGCTCGATTACCTGCTCGAGGCCAAGAAAAAAACCGGCCTGCCGGTGATCAGTGAAATCCTGGACACGCGCGACATCGAGCTGTTTCTTGAAAAGGCCGACATCATCCAGATCGGCGCCCGCAACATGCAGAACTTCGAGCTGCTGAAAGAAGTCGGCGCCTACGACAAGCCGGTGCTGCTCAAGCGCGGCCTGTCGGCAACCATCAAGGAGTTCCTGCTGTCCGCCGAGTACATCATGTCCCGCGGCAACCGCAACGTCATGCTCTGCGAGCGCGGCATCCGGACGTTCGAAACACAATACCGCAACACGCTCGATCTTGCCGCGGTTCCGACGTTGAAAGAACTGTCCCACCTGCCGGTCATCGTGGATCCGAGCCACGCCACCGGCAAATGGAATCTCGTCGCGCCCATGTCCAAAGCCGCCGTCGCCGCAGGCGCGGACGGCCTCCTGATCGAGGTGCACTCGAATCCGGAATGCGCCCTGTGCGACGGCGAGGAGTCCATCAAGCCCAGTAAGTTCAAAGATTTGATTCAGGACCTCAAAAAAATCGCCGAGGCAGTCGGGCGGGAAGTCTGACTCTCATGACTCCTCAGCCGCTTAGCAGATCCTCCTCCGTGATGTCCGGCCATCCGAAAGCGTCCGTGCATTTCAAGCAGGTGACGATCATCGGCGTCGGCCTCATCGGCGGCTCGCTGGGGATGATATTCAAGCGGGACGCCCTGGCTGATTCTGTCGTGGGCGTCGGGCGACGGATCGAAAATTTGAAGACGGCGGTCGAGCTCGGCGCCATCGACCGGTATGTCTCGGACGCCAAGGACGGCGTGCGCGACGCCGACCTCGTGATTCTGGCCACTCCGGTCGATACCTACGAGCGGCATGTGAAGGAGTGGGGCTCCTGCCTTGCGCCCGGCACGATCGTGAGCGACGTCGGCAGCGTGAAGGGCGCCCTCGTGGAACAGGCCGAACGGCTTCTGCCGGACAGCGTCCGGTTCGTCGGTGCGCACCCGATCG
Source organism: Nitrospirota bacterium (assembly GCA_020028595.1). Taxonomy (GTDB): domain Bacteria; phylum Nitrospirota; class Nitrospiria; order Nitrospirales; family Nitrospiraceae; genus 2-02-FULL-62-14. The sequence goes on along the minus strand of JAIBHQ010000061.1, from coordinate 995 downwards.
CGGGCAAAGAGAAAACCGGTGTCGCGGCCGGCGCCGTCACGCTCTTCAAGGGGGCGCGCTGCATTCTGACGCCGACGAAGCGGACCGATCCGCAGGCGTTGCAGACGATCCGTGCCCTGTGGGAAACCGCGGGGGCCACCGTGCTGACGATGGACCCGATGCTGCACGACAAGGTCCTGGGGGCGGTCAGCCATCTGCCGCATATCGCCGCCTTCGCGTTGATCAATGCGCTGACCGAGGTGCAACAGACCACGCCGGAATTGGATCTGCTGGCCTACTCGGGCGGCGGCCTGCGGGACACGACGCGCATCGCCGCCAGCTCGCCTGAAATGTGGCGCGATATTTTCATCTGGAACCGCGACAATCTGGTCCGGCAAATCGAAACCTACGAGCGCCATCTCCAACAACTCAAGCGCCTGATCCAGGCCGGCGACGGACCGGCCATCGAACAGGAACTCGAGCGGGCCAAGAAGGTCCGCGAGCAACTCAACAAACCCGTGACGGGTGACGCGTGATGCGTGACGCGATGGTCCGATTGGGGGCTGACAGCTCACTCATTACCCGTCACTCGTCACTCGTCACGTGTCACCTATGTCTGCATTGACCATCACGCCAGCCGGCCCCTTGCAGGGCACGATTGCTGTTCCGGGCGATAAATCCATCACGCACCGCGCCATTATCCTGAGCGCGCTGGCGGAAGGCGACAGCGCGATCTCCACCTACTGCCGAGGAGAAGACTGCCTGAACACGATGCGGGCGTTCCAGGCGATGGGGATCCAGATCGAGGAACGGCCGGACGGCCTGCGCGTGCAGGGCAAGGGACTTTGGGGACTGACGGAACCGCGCCAGCCGTTGGACTGTGGCAATTCAGGGACGGGGATCCGTCTGCTGACCGGCCTGCTGGCCGGACAGGATTTCTTCAGCACCCTGACGGGCGACGAGTCCATCCGGAGACGGCCGATGGGACGGATCGTCAAACCGTTGCGGGAGATGGG
>JAIBHQ010000060.1 GCA_020028595.1 Nitrospirota bacterium | reverse complement strand
AGAAATCACAGACACGACGAATGTGGTGCGTGCTGGGAAAGAAGTAGCTGGTAGCGAGTAGCGAACAGCTCAATCAGAGCTGGTTCAACTGAAACCGATAGTAAAGTCCCAGCCCGTTACCTTCCAACAGATGAGTCGGCGCCGTGATGGAACCACCCTGAACGGCGAAGCTGCCCCGATGCTGGCCCACCGTCAGTTTGGCTTGTAGCTGCGGTAAGTTGCTCAACAACTTCTCATCCGTTCCTGGGCCGACGCTGCCGATCAACGACAAGAGGCCGATCGGATCGCTGAGCCGTCGGATCGGATCGGAGGTGGCGATGACGATGACTTCGCTTTGCCCGGCCTTGTCGTTGAGAGAAAACCATCCTCGTACGCTGTTGGGGGCGGGGAGCCAGAGTTCCGTGCCGGCCAGCACCGGATTCTCCTGCGGCGTGACGGCAGGATCGGGAAACAGCCTGGTCACTTCGCCTGAAGACGAGACTCGCAGCACATAGACATAGGTCGTGTCTTTCGGCTTGACGTAGACAGCCATCCGGTCGCCGGGCAGGAGGGAATCGCCCTGTTTCAGCACGGACGGCGTGCCCTGCTGGGCCTGCCTCAGCACGCCCAGATGAATCGCCACGGTCGGCATCAGTGCGGCTTTGGCGATGGGCCAGCCAAGCCAGCCGACTGCCGGCAGCACGACAAGCAGCAATCCCGCGATCAATGCGGCTGACGGGAACGATTTCTTACCGCTTTTTCTGGATTTCCTGCCCCCGGCTTCTTCCGCGTCCTGCCCATCTGATTGCTGCGGCTGTGCCGGTTCGCTGACCTTCAATGCGAGGCCGCCGCTTGAGAATCCCGGTGTTGGTTGGACCGGAGATGGGGTTGCGCGTGGCGACGATGTCGCGAGGCGGGGCGTCGCCGGGGCTTGCGGTGGTTCGGCGGTTTGTGGCTGCGTGAGCGCTTTTAGTAGCGCCTTTTCCATCTCGGTTCCACGGGCAAAGCGATCGTTCGGATTTTTGGCCAATGCCCTCATGACCACGCGGCTGAGCGCGGGAGGAATGACGCCCGGCCGCACATCCGCCGGCGGTACTGGCGTGTTGGGGGCCAGCGCCGCCGTCATGATCGCGGGCAGCGAATCGCCTGGGAAGGCCTTCTGGCTGGTCAGCAATTCGTAGAGGACGACGCCAAGCGAGAACAAATCGGAGCGGCCGTCTGCGACTTCTCCTCGCCATTGCTCGGGCGACATGTAATGGGGCGTGCCCAGGATGGCCTGTGCCTGGGTCATGTTGGCGCCTTGCAGCCGGGCGACGCCGAAATCCACGAGCTTCGGGGTCAGGGAGTCCACGTCCACGAGAATGTTCGCCGGCTTGATGTCACGATGGACGACGCCGGCCTGCGCCGCGTAATCGAGCGCGTTGGCCACATGGCCGACCAGGGTGACCGTCTCCTGAAAGCTCAGGATTTTCTTCGTGTGCAATGATCCCAGCGGCACGCCCTGGATGAATTCCATGACGATGAACGTCCGGCCGGTGGCCGCATCGTCGTCCACGTCGTAGACCGACACGATATTGAGGTGCTTGAGCGCGCGGCTGATTTTGACTTCCCGCACGAGCCGCTTAAGCTCTTCGCTGGTCGCGGGATCCTTGGGGTCTGCCAGCAGCACCTTGATGGCGACGTCCATCTCGAGGCGGGTGTCCCACCCGCGATAGACCACGCCCATGGCGCCCTGGCCGAGGGTGCCGCGGATTTCGTAGCGGCCGATTTTCTGTGGTTGATCAGGCATAATCGGATTGAGCGGCGCTACCTTACCTAATTGTTCTCCAGCGAATCAATCTAATATAGGCTCACTGTGGGCTCACTGGAGGCCCGGTGAACGGGAGCGGGCCTGCGGGTGTGTCATGGTGCGCCGGAATGCTTGACGGTTCTTCGGGGGCGCTGTTATAGTCCGATCCATTCTAGACAGTCTGCGAGGAGCGTGCGCGCGATGCTCGAACCCAGCGAAAAAATTTGGATGGACGGGAAGTTCGTCAAGTGGGCGGACGCGACCGTGCACGTCCTGACCCATTCTCTCCATTATGGCCTCGCGGCCTTCGAGGGCATCCGGTGCTACAAGGGCAAGAGCGGCTCTGCGATCTTTCGCCTGCCGGAGCACGTGGATCGCCTGTTCGAGTCGGCCCACATCTCGATGATGACGATGCCGTACGACAAGAAGCAGATCTCGGAAGCGATCGTGGAGACCGTGCGGGTCAACAAGCTGGATGCCTGCTACATCCGCCCGCTGGCCTACATCGGCTACGGGGCGATGGGGCTCTACCCGGGCGACAACCCGATCAAGGTGTCGATTGCCGCCTGGAAGTGGGGGACGTATCTGGGCGAAGACGGTCTGGAGAAGGGCATCCGCGCCAAGATCTCGACATTCACCCGCCACCATGTCAACGCGGCCATGGCGCGCGCCAAGATTTCCGGCCACTACGTCAACTCCATCCTGGCCAAGCGCGAAGTCAAGGCGGATGGCTACGATGAGGCGATTCTGCTGGACCCGGACGGCTACGTGGCCGAAGGCACCGGTGAAAACGTGTTCATCGTCCGCAACGGGCGGTTGGTCACGACGCCGCTGACGTCCATCCTGGAAGGGATCACCCGCGGCTCCGTGATGCAGCTCGCGCGCGAGCGCAACATCCCCGTGGCGGAGGAGCGGTTCACGCGCGATGCCATGTACGTGGCGGAGGAAGTGTTCGTCACGGGTACTGCGGCGGAACTGACGCCGGTGCGCGAACTCGACGGGCGGAAGATCGGCAGCGGGAAGCCCGGTCCCATCACCAAAGCGCTGCAGAAATCATTTTTCGAAATCGTGCGCGGGGAAGATAAAACGCACGTCTCCTGGCTCACGCGCGTCTAAATTCCAGCCTTCAGCAATCAGCCGTCAGCTATCAGCTCTAACAAGACAACGTAGTGTTGCCTTCAGCGTGGGTGGCTGATGGCTGACGCTGATGGCTTCTCGGCTATCTACGGTTTCGCCGGTTCGGATGCCGGTGGTGTCGCCGTGCCGGTAGCCGGGGTGTCGTGGCTTGCCTCATCGGAATGGCCCGGCGTGGCGGGCGACTGTTGCTTGTTGATGTCAAAGACGGTCGAGGAGAAGGTTCGCTCCTTGGACAGGATCGCGAGGCCGAGAGATGTGAACATGAACACGATCGCGGCGGCGACGGTGACTTTGCTGAGGAATGTGCCCGGGCCGCGGCTGCCGAAGACGGTCTGGCTGGAGCCACCGAACGCCGCGCCGATCTCGGCGCCTTTGCCGGATTGCAGCAGGATGGACGCGATCATCAGAAAACACACCAACACGTGAATCACGACGGCTAACGTATACATCGGGCTCCTTCCTCGTTCTTGCGCGCTACTGTTTCGCGGACTGTGTCTGGGTGATGATTCTAGCAAACGACTTGGGATCGAGACAAGCGCTGCCCACCAATGCGCCGTCGATCTCAGCTGTTCCCAGAAAGTCGATGATGTTGTCCGGTTTCACGCTGCCTCCGTACAGGATTCGCAGGCGCCCGGCGGCGACTCGTCCCCATTTACGGGCGACGCAGGCCCGAATAGTCCGGTGCACGGCGTCAATCTGCTTCGGCGCCGCCGCCTGGCCCGTGCCGATGGCCCACACCGGTTCGTACGCGATGACCAGGTGCCGGCCGGCCTCGTTGGGAATGCCGTGCAATCCTTTCTGCAGTTGACGGAGCACCACGCGGGTTGTTTGCCCGCGTTGCCGTTCAGCCAGCGATTCGCCGATGCAGAGGATCGGGCGAAGCCCGTGCCGGAGCGCGGCCAGGACTTTCTTGTTGACCGCCGCGTCGTCTTCGCCGAAGAGCCGGCGCCGCTCGGAATGGCCCAGGATGACGTAGCGGCATCCCAGCGTCGTGAGCATCGGCGCGGAAATTTCCCCGGTATAGGCGCCCTCATCCTCCCAATGCAGATCCTGCGCGGCAAAAACGAACCGGCGCGCGATCGGCAGGGCGGCCACGGAGAGGGCGGTAAACGGCGGCGCCAGCACGATCTCAACCTTCGCGCTCTGGCGTACCAGCCCGGCCAGCCGTCGCACGTATGCCGCGGCCTCAGCGGCCGTCTTGTACATTTTCCAATTGCCGACGATCAGGTGCCGACGCACGGGACCTCAAATGGAGTGGACGGGTCGAGAGCGATGTTCACGCGTCCTTGGCGGGAAGGGCGGCCAGGCCGGGGAGTTCTTTCCCTTCCAGTAATTCCAGGGCCGCGCCGCCGCCGGTGGAGATGAACGACATGCTTTCGGATTCGCCCGCGCGGTGCACGGCCAGGGCGGTGTCGCCTCCGCCGACAATTGTGAGCGCATAGGCATTGGAGACGGCATGCGCGAGCGAGAAGGTGCCGCGCGAAAAGGCGTCCGTTTCGAACAGGCCCATCGGGCCGTTCCAGAGAATCGTTTTGGCGTTCTGGACGGCTTCGCTGAACAATTTGACGGAGGCCGGGCCGATGTCCAGCCCGTACCAGCCCTTCGGGATTTCCTGCACCGGGACGAGCTTGGTTTCCGCGCCCGGCTCGCGGCTGGCCGCGACGACGCAGTCCACCGGCAGGTAGAACTTCACGCCCCGCGACATCGCGTGTTCCTGGATGCCGCGCGCAAAGTCGAGCATGTTGTCTTCGACCAGCGAGTTGCCGATTTCCATTCCCATGGCTTTGATGAAGGTGAAGGCCATGCCGCCGCCGATGATGACCTTGTCCACGCGCTTGCCGAGATTTTCGATCACGCCGATTTTCCCGGACACCTTCGCGCCGCCGAGGATGGCGACGAAGGGCCGCATCGGATTGGCCACAGCGCCTTCCAGGTACTCGATTTCTTTTTTGAGCAGATAGCCGGCGGCCGACACCGGGACGAATTTCGGGACGCCGACGATGGAGGCGTGCGCGCGGTGCGCGGCGCCGAAGGCATCGTTGATGTAGACGTCGGTGAGCGCAGCCAGGGATTTCGAGAACGCTTCGTCGTTATTTTCCTCGCCGGCGTGAAAGCGCAGGTTTTCCAGCAGCAGCACGTCGCCCGGTTTCATCCTGGCGACCAGCGCTTCCGCAGCGGAGCCGATGCAGTCCGGCGCGAACGCGACGTCCTTGCCGAGCAGCCGCTGCAGACGTTTGGCGACCGGCGCGAGACTGAATTTCAGGTCGGACGGACCCGTGGGACGGCCCAGGTGCGAGCAGAGAATGACTCTCGCGCCTTCGTCGACAGCGCGATTGATGGTCGGGAGCGTGGAACGGATGCGGGTGTCGTCCGTGATCTGGAGCGCGTCGTCGAGCGGGACGTTGAAGTCGGCCCGAATCAGCACGCGCTTGCCGCGCAGGTTGACGTCCTCGATCGTCTGCTTTTTCAGGTTCATTCCGAACTCGCGATCAGCGCGAAATCAGGATTTCGATGCGAGAAACTTGATCAGATCGCGGACGCGGCACGAATAGCCCCACTCGTTATCGTACCAGGCGAGCACCTTCACCATCCGGCCGTTTGACACGATGGTGAGCGGAGCGTCCAGCGTGGCCGAGTGGGGATCTCCGTTCTGATCGACGGACACGATCGGGGCTTCGGAATATTTCAGAATGCCTTTGAGCGGGCCCTGCGCGGCCTGCTTGAAGGCGGCGTTGACCGACGCGACGTCGCAGTCCTGCTCCACTTCGACCGACAGGTCCACGAGCGACACGTTCGGCGTGGGGACACGAATCGCCAGTCCGTCCAGTTTTCCTTTGAGCTGGGGGAGAACCAGGTGCAGGGCCTTGGCTGCGCCGGTGCTGGTGGGAACCATCGAGAGCGCGGCGGCCCTCGCGCGGCGCAGATCTTTATGCGGCAGATCCAACAACTGCTGATCGTTCGTGTAGGAGTGAATGGTCGTCATGACGCCGTGCTTGATGCCGAATCGATCCAGCAGCACCTTGGCGGACGAGCGTCACGTCGGCATCCTTGGACGGCGCGGTCACGATCACCCGCCTGGCTCCGGCAGACAGATGCTTGCTCGCGCCCTCCCGGTCCGTAAAGCGACCGGTGGATTCGATCACGATGTCGACCCCGAGATCTTTCCAGGGCAGTTCCTTGGGGTCTTTCTTTGCCAGGACCTTGATGGGTTTTCCGTCCAGCAGGATGGCATCCTCGCGGGCTTCGACCTTGGCGGCAAGCGTGCCGTGCACCGAGTCGTATTGAAGGAGATACGCCAGCGTTTTTGCATCGGTGAGGTCGTTGACGGCTACAAATTCGAGCGTGGGGTCGCCCAGCGACGCCCGCAGCACGTTGCGCCCGATCCGCCCGAAACCGTTGATGCCAATTCGAGTAGCCATGTGGTTCGTTATGCTCCGTTGTTACGGGTACATCAAATAAAAAATGCCGGCCGACTTGCGGACCGGCATCGAGAGCCGCATCGTACTCAGCCCCGTCGATGAAGTCAAGGTGCAGACTGCTGAAACTTCCCCTGCGCTAAGATGAAAAAATGACCCGTCATATCCATCCAGCTTGCCGCATGCACATCTCGATCAGAGGTCTTGCCCATGCCGGACAA
>JAIBHQ010000059.1 GCA_020028595.1 Nitrospirota bacterium | reverse complement strand
GCGCCCGAATTGCTGAGTTGGTTCAGATATTCCGGATCGGAGACCAGGAAGGCCGACGCTGACACGCGCAAACCGGGATTGACCTGCTGCATGTGAGTGCCGCTGATCAGCGCGCGCGTCTGCTTCGCATCGCCGCTGTTTTGATCGACTCCTTGTACTTGTGGCAGTTGTTGCTGCTTCAGCACGCTTAACAGCCACTGCCCTTTTGACTTCGGATCCAATACGTAGCGGTATTCGAAGTCGCTCCCGTATCCGAGTTCGCTGTAATACTGCGGCGAGATCGTCAAGTCCTGGCTTGGGCTGATCGCCCAGAAGGCGCTCTGACGATACGTCCAGCCGAACCGGCTGTCCCAGCCCGGCGTCGGGATCAGCAGCCCGCTTTTTCGAGCCGTGGCAAGCGGATAGGAAAAGTCCGGGATCGGCACGATCGGCACGTCGTTTACACAGAGCCACGCATCTTTGAGATGCACGCGGTCGCCCGCCATCAGGTCCGCATCTTTGAAGGTCAGGCGCCAGGCCGGCACCTCTCCCTTTCGCGCGTCGCAATTGGTGAACATCCCTTCCTTCGCGCGATAGTGGTCCTCCGAAAACCGTTGCATGAGGCGGCCGGTGAAGAGGGTATTCGTCAAATTGATGTAGAGCTGGCCGTGCGTGAGCACCCCGGCCTCCGTGTTCACATTCAACTCCAATCGCTCGCCATCCACATCCGACACCCGATCTTTCAGATGTACGTGTCCTTCGGCAATCAGCGTCCCGGACAGCGCGAAGAGGGTGGCGTGATCGGAAGTCAGCCGCATCGGCCCCTGCACGATCACGACGGATCCGTCTGCTTCATACACATCGGTGACTTGAAAATGCTCAATGCGATCGGCAGTGATTTCGACTTGTTGCGAAGCGGCGGGAGGAGTCACGACGGTTGTTTGCTGGGACGACTCCGCGGCAAGGGCCAACGGCGCGGCGGGGAACGGCACGAACCCCAGGACCATCCCCGCGCACAGCACCACGAACGAGATCGCCCAGGGGCGGTCAGCCATGTCAGCCCCTTAGAAGGGACAGCCCGCAGCCGAGCAGGATGGCTTTGGTCTCGCCCACCAGCATCAGTGAACCGGTCACCATAATCAAGTCGTCGGAAGCGGCCATCCGTCGAGCGAGGCTGATCGCATCGGCAGGGTCTGGAACCACGCGCGTCGTTCGTCCCCGCGCTCGCAATGAGACCTCCAGTTCCCGTGCCGTTGCCGAGCGGGGAATGTGCGCCTGCGTCACAATAACCTCATCCACGTGCGGGAGCAGATGATCGAGGAATCCTTCACGGTCCTTATCCTTCATCATCCCCAACACCATAATGACGCGCGATCCGGAATGCTGGCGACGGAAATCAACCAGGTAGATCGCCACGGCCGCCGCCGCATCCGGGTTGTGTGCGCCATCCAGCACAAGCGCAGGGCGGGATTCAACCGTTTCAAGCCGCCCTTCCCATTGGACAGTCCGCAGTCCCTCGCGCACCGCCCCTTCAGAAACCGGCAGGCCTCGTTCCGACACCGCCTCCAGCAAAGCAAGCGCGCAGGCCGCATTGTCCAATTGATGCCGACCGGCCAGAGGGCAGGCCAATTCGTCGTACGATTCGTTCATCCCCTCGTACCGGAATCGGGCAGGCGACGTGCCTGAAACGTTAAAGTCACCATGCAATCGGCTCACCTGTGCGCCGCGCTCACCGGCCACGCGCGAGAGCACTGCCGCCGCTTCGCTGGAGACCCGCCCGACCACCACCGGCACTCCGGGCTTGATAATCCCGGCCTTCTCGTAGGCAATGTCGCCGATCGTCTCCCCTAAATATTCCTGGTGGTCGAGTGCCACATTGGTGATGGCGGCCGCCGCCGGCGTCAGGACATTGGTCGCGTCGAATCGCCCGCCCAGCCCGACTTCGACCACGGCCACGTCGATTTTCGCATCCGCAAATTGCTGAAACGCCATGGCGGTGGTGAACTCGAAGAACGTCGGCTCGCGCGGTTCTCCGGCAGCCGCGCGCACGCAATCGGTCAGGGCCGCCACGCGTGCTTCAGAAATGACCTCTCCATTGATCCGGATCCGTTCCCGGAAGTCCACCAGGTGCGGAGACGTGTACAGCCCCACCCGGTACCCGGCCGCCTGCAGCATGGACGCGGCCATGGTCGCGGTCGAGCCTTTGCCGTTTGTCCCTCCAATGTGAAGCGACGGATACCGGCGTTCAGGATGATCGAGCCGATCCAACAGCGCCTGGATTGTCCCAAGGCCCGGCTGAATGCCGTGCTTCTGCAGGCCGTACAGAAATTCAACCGACTGAAGATAGGACATGGGCATGCAGTTGACGCGGCCCGACAGGCCCTACATGTGCGACAGGAGGGTACTCAACGTTTCCTTCAAGTGTTTCCGTTCGACGATCGCATCGATCATGCCGTGCTCCAGAAGGAATTCCGCCCGCTGAAATCCCTCCGGCAACTGCTGCTTGATCGTCTGCTCGATCACGCGGGGCCCGGCAAAACCGATCAAGGCCTTGGGTTCGGAGATGATCACGTCGCCGAGCATGGCGACGCTGGCCGTGACACCGCCGAATGTCGGGTCTGCCAGAATGGCGATAAACGGCACCTTCGCCTCGCTCAGGCGCGCCACAGCGGCCGACGTCTTTGCCATTTGCATGAGCGACAGGATGCCTTCCTGCATCCGGGCTCCTCCCGATGTCGTCACAAGCACCATCGGCAGACGCGCGGCCAGCGCCCTGTCCGCCGCACGGCAGATTTTTTCCCCGACCACCGACCCCATGCTGCCTCCCATGAATCCGAAGTCGAACACGCTGAGAACGATCCGACGGCCGTTGATCGCACCCTCGCCGATCACCATCGCATCCTTGCGCCCCGTCTTCTCCTGTTGAGCCGCCAGACGGTCCGAGTAGGAGCGGCTATCGGTAAACGCGAGCGGGTTCTGCGGGGCAAGGTCGGTTTCCCATTCCTTGAACGACCCGAGGTCCAGCAACAGCGCGATGCGCTCCTGCACCGAGATCGGAAAGTGATAATCGCACTTGGGGCAGACCTTGTTGTTCCGGTCCACTTCCTTGCGATAAATGATCTCCCGGCAATGGTTGCATTTCAGCCACAGGCCTTCGGATGCCTTGGGCCGCTTGCGGCTTTCCTCTGAACCGGGCGATTCGCTTTTCTTGAACCACGCCATGGGAGTCGCGTTCAGACCTGAACTTCCTGGCCTTCTTCCAGAACCGTCAGGTTGCGTACTTTGAGCTGCGACAATTCCTTGATGATTTCCTGACGGAACCGGGGCTTCACGTGATAAATGTAAACGGGAAGGTCCGGCCGGCCGAGCTTTTGAAACTCGCGCGCAAAGAGGGCCGGCGTCAAATGTTTGCTGACTTTGGCAAGTCCCAGCAGTCGATTCGGAAACGACGTTTCGATGAACGCCGCCTTCAGGGTCGGCTCCTTGGCCGCCACTCTCCAGATCTCCTCCGTCTCATGCGTGTCGCCGCTGTAGAGCACCGAAGAGACACCCTCCCGGATCAGAAACCCGACGGTCGGCACCTGATGATTCACCCGGATCGCCCGTACATGCAGACCGGACACTTCACTTTCCTGCCCCACTTCAAGGGTGTGGCCCACAAATATCGGATGCGCGGGCTCAGGCAGCGAGAAAAAATCGGGATAGACGTCGCCGTTGAACAGGTGCGCGCGCAGTCCTTTCAGGACCGATGCGGTGCTGGCAAGCACCACCGGTTCGATGGCATCCGCTTCTTCTTCCACAAGATTGTCCGCCAGCGTCGGAAGGCCCTGGACATGATCAAAATGGAGATGTGAGAGCAGTACGTGGCGAATCTGCTTTTGCTCTTCAAGACGAAGCGCCGCCCCGATCGTCCCGGCATCAATCATCACCGTCCCGTTGACTAGGAACCCGCAGGTCCGGCATTGACGGGCCTTGCCATCACGCTCCTCGAGCTGGTCGGAGCCATGACACCCGAGCACGCGAATCTTCACCGGCCTCTCCCTGCTTGCACCGTCACACTCCTACCCGCCGCCCGCATTGGGGGACAGAATAGCACAAGCCTTCCCTGCCCGCACATAGAATTAACTTCATGTCTCTCTGAGAAGAGACTGAATGTGCTCATGTTTTTTCGACATTCATGGGCCGCACAAGAAAATGAGGCCGTCAAGGAAAGCAGATTACCGGAATAGAATGGCGAGACCGAAACCGATGCTGCCTACGCTGGCAAGCCCCCGCACCGCCACATGAACAGACCGCCCGAACGGCACCGAGAACAGGAACGGGAGACTAATGAGCGCCCCCAGCACCACCATGCCGAGAATCGAACCGATGCCGAAGAGAAGAATGTACGCAATGCCTTCCCAGAACGTGTGCGCCGCGGAGAGCACCACCAGCATGAGCGCGGCAGAACCGGCCAACCCATGCACCATGCCGACCAGCAACGGCGGCAGCGAATCGCGCCACGCATGCCGGTGCGCATGGTCTTCGCCGAGACGATGGCTGTGCAGATGCACGTGACGCGCGCCATCATGCTCATGGGCATGCAGATGCCACTGCTCGCGATACAGCGTCACCGCCAGGGCAAGCCCCAGCGCGACCAGCATCACGCCGACAACCGATTCAAAGGCCTGGGATATGGCATCAGGAATCGTGATCTTGAGGGCGAGCACCGCTAATCCGACGATCAACAAGACTGCCGTATGGCCGCACCCCCAGCACAATCCAATGAATCCGGACCGGCGCAGATCGGGGCGCTGTGCGAGCATGGTGGAGACCGCCGCGACATGATCGGCATCGAGCGCATGGCGCATCCCAAGCAGGAATCCCAGGCCGAGCATGGTCATGAACTGCAGATCTGGCATGAGAGAAATAAACGAATCGACGTTTCGTCAACCGACGGTCAGAATACGGTCCGTCTGCTCATCCGCCGCGCGCATGCATTTCGAGGTGCGGATCGTCCCGGAGTTTCTTGACCTCAATCAGCCGCTCTTCCCGGACGCCGGCCTTCTCCAATGCCTTGCGGTCCTCCGCGCCACGATCCATGCGACCCTGCCAGACCGAACGGATCAGCGCCCGGATCGAATCCGGCGACGCGCCGGCCCGTAGCGGCCCGCGTAAATCCGTCCCGTCCTTGGCGTAGAGGCAGAGATACCACATGCCGTCCGCCGTCACCCGACTCCGATCGCAGGTGGCGCAAAACGGCGTGGTCGTCGAAGGGATGATGCCGAAGCTCGTTCCATCGGGCAGCAGAAAACGTTGAGCCGGAGCGGAGCTGACCTCGCTTACAGGCTCGATTTGTCCGTAGCGACGGCTCAGCGTGTCCAGAATCGCCTCGCGCGACAGGACCTGATTCATGGACCAATCCGTCGCGCCGCCGACGTCCATATATTCGATGAATCGCACTTCCGCCCGGACGCGCTTGCCGAATTCAATCAAATCCGCGAGCTCATCGTCGTTGAACCCGCGAATCGCCACCGTATCCAGCTTGAGGCCGGTGAAGCCGACCCTCATCACCGTCTGGATCCCTTCAAGCACACGGACATGTTCGTCACGGCGGGTCAGGGCGCGGAAACGGTCCGGTCGCAGGGTGTCCAGACTGACGGTGACGCGATGCACACCGGCGTCATAGAGAGCCTGCGCTTGATCGCCGAGGAGAATGCCGTTGGTCGTCAGAGCCAGGTCCGTGATCCGCCGGTTCTGGAACAGCAGGCGGACCAGTTGCGGCAGGTCACGCCGCAGCAGCGGCTCCCCGCCGGTCAGCCGCACCTTGTCCACGCCGAGGTCGGTGAAATGCCCCGTCACCGCGGCCATCTCCTCGAACGTGAGCACGTTGTCGCGAGGCAGCCAGGCGTATTCCTCCTCCGGCATGCAGTACTTGCACCGAAGATTGCACCGGTCCGTCACGGACAGGCGCAGACTCTTGAGCGGCCGCCCGAAGGTATCTGCAATATCGGGGGATTTGTGACTCACAGATGCTCCAAGATGCACTTTGATTTAACCTTGGCCGTCATCTTTTTCTGCTTAGGATGTTCAAAAAGGCTGTTCAGCGAGGCCGCAGGGAGTCCGGCGACTGAGGCGTGCCCTCTGGGGCACGTCGCAGGGAGACGGGCGACCGAGAACAAAGCTGGCAGCCTTTTTCAACATCCT
>JAIBHQ010000235.1 GCA_020028595.1 Nitrospirota bacterium | reverse complement strand
GAAATTTCTCTGCTTTGCGATTCTGGCGCTTGGGTTGGACCTGATCTGGGGCTACACCGGCATTTTGAGCCTCGGCCATGGCGTTTTCTTCGGATTTGGCGCCTATGCGATCGGCATGCACCTGATGCTGACCATCGGCACGGAAAGCGTCTACGGCAGCGCCTTGCCGGATTTCATGGTGTGGAATCAGGTGAAGGAACTGCCGTTCTTCTGGAAACCGTTTTACAGCTTCGGCGTCGCGCTTGCAGGCGCGGTGTTGGTGCCGACGCTGTTTGCGTTCCGGCCTGACTGACTTCAAGCAGATCCTGGGATTCAGGCTGAGCGAGCCGGGCACGCAGCGGGCGCTCTATATTCTCACCGTGCTGTTTCTGGGCGCGGCCTATGTGGTGTGCCGATGGATCATCCGTTCGCGGGCGGGCCGGGTGCTGGTGGCGATCCGGGACAGCGAACAGCGCGTGCTGTTCTCCGGCTATTCGCCGGCGAACTATAAACTGTTTGTGTTTGTCGTCTCCGCCGCACTGGCCGGTCTGGCCGGCGCGCTCTACGTCCCGCAGGTCGGCATCATCACGCCGGCGCAGATCGGCGTGCTGCCGTCGCTCGAAATGGTGATCTGGGTGGCGGTCGGGGGGCGCGGGACGCTGGTCGGCGCCGTGCTGGGGGCCGTGGGGGTCAACTGGGCGCGGAGCGTGCTGACCAATTATTTTCCTGAATTGTGGCCGTTTTTTCTCGGCGGGCTGTTCATCGCCGTCGTCCTGCTGTTTCCGGATGGACTGGTCGGACTCTTCACGCGCGTGCGTGAAAAATGGATGGCCAGCGGGCTGTGGGTTCGCAAGTCACCGGCATCGTCTGAACCCAATGGATGAACTGAAAGCAACCATGAATTTACACGCATCACGCATCACTCATCACGCGTCACGAGGCCTTTGTGGCTGAACGCGGCTCCATCATCTATCTCGAAGGCGTGACGGTGGACTATGACGGGTTCAAGGCCCTCAACCGCCTGAACTTCATCGTCAACTACAACGAGCTGCGCGTGGTGATCGGTCCGAACGGCGCCGGCAAGACCACCTTGCTGGATGTCATTTGCGGCAAGACGAAGCCGGCCGAGGGCCGGGTGATTTTCGGCAGGGATGTGGACCTCCTGCCGTTACGGGAGGACGAAATCGTCCAGCTCGGCATCGGGCGAAAATTCCAGGCGCCGTCCATCTACGGCAATCTGACGGTGTGGGAGAATCTCGATTTGTCCCTGAAGCGGGCGAGCAAGGGAGTCGTGGCCACCCTGGTGGGGAAGTCATCTCAAGCGGAGCGTGACCGGATCGGACAGACGCTCGGCACCACCGGGCTGGGCGACTGCGCGCAGCAACGGGCCGGATCGCTTTCGCACGGCCAGAAGCAGTGGCTCGAAATCGCCATGGTCATTCTTCAGGATCCGCAACTGATCATGGTGGACGAACCGGTGGCCGGCATGACGGACAAGGAGACGGAGCAGACGGGCCTGTTGCTCCAGTCGCTGGCGGAGAAGCACGCGATCATCGTGATCGAGCACGACATGGCGTTCGTGCGGCAGATCGCGAGGACGGTCACGGTGCTGCACGAAGGGGCGGTGATTTGTGAAGGGCCGGTGGACAAGGTGCAGGCCGATCCGAAAGTGCAGGAAATCTATTTGGGGCACCGCAAACAAAAGAACGCGCATGCTGCGGCTGGATAACATCAACGTCTACTACGGCGAAAGCCACATCCTGCGGAACGTCTCGTTCGAAGCCGAGGCGGGGCAGGTGCTCTGCCTGATGGGCCGCAATGGTGTGGGGAAGACCACCACGTTGAAGGCAATCACGGGGCTGCTCGCGCCACGCTCGGGCCACGTGTGTCTGGACGGGCGGGACGTGACGGGCGATGCGCCGGATCGGCGGGTCAAGCGCGGGCTGGGGTATGTCCCCCAGGGACGGGAAATTCTCCCGCATCTGACGGTGCGGGAGAATCTGCGCCTTGGATTCTGGGCAAGGCCGGCCGCTTCGAACGGGGTGACCGAAAAAGACGCATTCGAAGAAGTGTTTGCGCTCTTTCCCAAGCTGACCCAGTTACTCGAGCGGCCGGGCGGGGTGTTGAGCGGCGGTGAACAACAGCAGGTGGCCATTGCCCGGGCCTTGCTCTCCAAGCCGAGAATATTGTTGCTCGATGAACCGACTGAGGGCATTCAACCCAACATCGTGGATCTGATCGAAGAGGTGATCGTCGGACTCAAGGCCAAACGGCTCTTTACAATTTTGCTGGTCGAGCAGGGCCTGCAGTTCGCTGCGCGTCTTGCTGACGCCTATGTGATTATGGCAAAAGGAGCGGTGGTGGCATCGGGGAGCACGTCGGAGTTGAGCGAAGAACAGGTCAGGCAGCATTTGGTTGTTTAGGGCGTGAGGGGGATTGGATCGTCCTCTTTGCTCGCGGAGCCCCCACTTCGGAAAGTGGTCGCTCGACGCGCGCAGGGGAGGACCATCCTATCCGACGGCCTTGAAGAGTAGTATGTGAAGACAAGCCTAATAGCTGCTCGCCTTGTTCCGCTGAGAACCACCCAATTCAACACCCTGTTTGCCCCATGAAGACGCAGACGATTACGA
>JAIBHQ010000058.1 GCA_020028595.1 Nitrospirota bacterium | reverse complement strand
GGCCGATCATGAACACCGCATCACGGATCCTCACAATCATTTTTCTGTTGTCAGCTGGAAATGCAGGGGCGCAGGGCATCAGTATTATTCAAGGCAGCGACGGGACGAGCGGTACCGTGATGGAGCTCGGCAATGGGTTTCGGACCTATTCTGATTCTCACGGAAACATGGGCACGATCATGGACCTGGGAGGCGGGTTCCAAACCTATCAGTTCACGTCGCCGCATGGAGGCATGCAGTCCGGTACAATTTTGACCCTGCCTTCCCCCCGTTCCAGTTTCAATACGCCGCCAGCCGGCCTCACACCTGCGCCGGTTCTTCCCTTCACGCCAAGAGGGCCTCTCGTGCCACGCGAGCAGATGGCGCCGGTGGTGCCGCTGACACCGAATACGGGAACGTTCAATACATTTGGAAACGGTGGCGGCCGCTTGGGTCGTTAAGAAAGCAGCACAGTCACGATCCGACACGATGTGATCGAACGCGTGGTTCACACACGAATGCGGTCTGCGGAATCTCCGTCTACTCGGTGGCTCCGCGCCGCCTGCGGCGCACTGTCTTTCCAGAATGAAGGACTGCCGGCAAAGCCCGCGTGCCCGGCTTCATCCCCCGACTGGCCAGCTTCAATACCTCCCGCCGGATCTCTTCAATGGGTGTGGGGAGTTTCTCCGGCACAATCATGTCCGGCCCAAACCGTTCCCATCTGATCCGGGGTTGCCGTTTCATGCGCTTGGCTTTGAATCCTTTTTTGACGATGCGCCAGGCCATATCCGTCTCCTTGTTCTCTTCAGTGAGGTGCGCCTATCCGCGACGCCGATGAGTACTCTGCGCCCGTGTCGCCGGTTCAACCGATGGCAGCGACGGTCCCGGCCAGATGAGATACGGAGGCTCCTTCATTCCTTCCGCCATGCCCGGATAGAGGTGTCGCGCCTGGGCATAGGCGCTGGCCTGGGCCTGGAGGCAGGTCGGAGCTTCGGGCAGGCTCGAGACGACCCGCAAATCCATCCGGTCCTTCTGCCCCACGCCTGCCATGTACAGCTCACAGACAAAATGCCCCTCACCGAAATAGGTCGTGCTCACCAGCAACTTTTCACCGTCCGAAAAGGTCACGATCGGATCCGCGTTGAGTCGTCCCATATTCTTCCTGCTGCACTCCTGGAAACACACCATATGGACTGCGTGACGGCCCGCCCTGATCTCTGCATTGACGGGACCCGTGGCATACAGAGATGTGCCGTACGAGCAGCGTGCCTGAAAAATCGATCGCGCGGGAACGGGGTTAGTAAGAAGGGGGCGCGAGGGATGGGATTGTCACCGTGGCTCTACGGTAGTGCAGTGTACCCTACGCCGAGGGGATATACAAACGGCGGTTTCGGAGACACACGGAACAGTTCGCATGCGGAAGGGTCTTCAGGCAGGAGACCACCGGTCAGGGCGGTTAGATTTTCCGGCGGTTCATGCCCAGATCGGCTTCGCGCAGCAGTTCCTCGGCAGATTCCGGCGGAACCGGACTGACTGCGATCCCGATGCTGCATTCCACCTTGCGAGGCAGGGCTCGCCGCTGCACCAAGTCGGCCAGCTTGTGCGTGACACGGTCGACCACCACCTCCACCTGTTCGTGCCCGGCGTCGACCAAGAGCACGGCGAACTCATCCGACCCATACCGGGAGACGAGATCGGTGGTGCGGGTGGACTCCACCAGCGCATCCGCCACGGCGCGCAACACCTCGTCGCCCATCGAATACCCGAAATGGTCGTTGATTTCTTTCAGGTGGTGCACATCCAGACTCAGCAAAATCACGCTGCTGCGCCGACGGCGGGCTCCGGCTGCCAGGCGCCGGTACTGGTCATGAAACGTCCGCCGTCCGGCCAGGACCGTAAGCGGATCGGGAGCGGTTCTGGACAAGAGGCGATTGACATTCTGCAAACGCGCCGCCAGCAAGCGCAGAAGCCCCATCGCAAGCGGCGGAGACTGCTCCAACGCCTGCGTAAAATCGTCCTGGGGAATCATCAGGCACCGCGTCCGCTCCACCGCCATCACCGTGGCGGTCCGCGAGTGATCGAGCAGCAGGCCCATCTCGCCGACGATCTCGCCCTGCCCCAACTCGCCGACAAACCGATCCACCAGCGGCGCTTCCGGCGTCGATTCGACAATGCGGACCTGTCCTCCAAGAATCACGTAGACATGCGCACCGGATTCGCCCTGCCGAAATACCGCCTGACCCGGCAAGTAGACCCGCTCAACCGCCTTCGAAACCAGCCGCGCCACCTGATCCTGGGATAACGATTGAAAGAGCGGCGCCGAGGCGAGCAGGCTGGCATAGGCTCCCCCCAGTGTCTTGCCGACCGGCTCAAAACTGGCGGGCGGTTCATCGGACGCCTCGCCGCGCACTCCCGCGTCGGCCCGTTGCTCATCGAAGGCCGTCAACGCGCGTGTCAGCCAGGCCCGTACGCGCGCGCGCAGCATGGGGGACACAATGGGCCGCGCCAGATAATCGTCGGCAGGCCCGACCAGGATCCGCCCACTGGGCGCCTCCGACTCATTCGTCAACATCATCGCCGGCAGGTTGGGGCGGTCGAGCTTGGACCGGATTTGTCTGATCAACCCGACCCCGTCGCCCTGCGGCAACTGCTTGTCCACGATCATCAAACTGGGAGGCACTTCGCCGGCTTGAATGAGCGCCGTCTGCTGATCCGGAGCCGCGAGAAACACAAGTCCGTCTTCCGCCAGGACCTGCCCGATCATCGCCACTTCGGCATCCGAGGCGCCGACCACCAGGACGCGTTCGCCGACAATCGAACGCCGCCGCAAGGCCGAGGCTTCGTCAGGCAGTTGGGCCTGGCGGGTGCCCTGCACCTCCAGGGTCAGCCCCTCCGCCGCTGCGACCACGTCCAGGACCGCGCCACGTTCCTTCACCAGATGCCTGGCCACGCCTTCCATGCGCGCGATCTCGTCATCATCGTGCAACGGATCATGATGAAACAACACCAGTTGCTTGACGCCGGCCGCCATCGCAACTTCCGTCGCGTAGTCGACCGTGCTATGCCCCCACCCAATCTTGCTGGGGTATTCTTCCAGGCTGTATTGCGCATCATGAATCACGAGGTCGGCTCCGTTGAGAAACGCGATGTGCCGCTGATCCCCCGGATGCTTGAACTGCGAGCCGGATGAGTTCCAGAACGGCTCATGGTCCGTCACATAGGCAACCGTCGCACCGCCGCTCGAAATTCGGAACGAAATCGTCGGTGCCGTATGGTTCAAGTACTGCGTTTCGATCATCGTGTCGCCCAACCGCAAAAATCCTTCCTCCAACTCCGTAAAGTGAATGCGGCTGCGTAAATCGCGAAGCGTCACCGGGAAATAGGAATACTGCATCTGCCCGGTCAACGCTTCTTCGACGGTCCGCTGCAAGCCGGCCGGCGCAAACACGTTCAACTCGGTATCGGGCATGAACACCGGCGAAAAAAATGGAAAGCCCTGGATGTGATCCCAATGCGTATGGCCGATGAACAGATTGATCCGCAAGGGACGGGAGGCCGACTTCAAGAGATCGAGTCCCAACAACCGCGCGCCGGTTCCGCAATCCAGCACGATGATCGTGCCGTCCTGGGCGCGCACCTCGACGCACGACGTGTTGCCGCCGTACTTCGCGGTCTGCGGCCCCGGCGTGGGGATCGACCCGCGCGTGCCCCAGAACCGTACTTTTAAAGGATCCTGTGCCATGCGTTAGTTGTCGGGCGTTTCGACAATGTGGTTTTCGAACCGGGTACAGCCCTCGGCCAGCAGCCGGTTGGTCAGCATCTCCCCCGGCCATTCGATCGGCAGATCGGCGGTGAACACCCAGACATCCGGAGACGTCCACACCGGTCCGTGATCGTCCGGCAATTCCGGATCGAAGAGGTCCGTCCACACCGGCATGTACACGCCGTTGCCGCATTGCGTATGGAGATGCACGATCGTCCGGCTCCGCACGGCCGGGTCGAGGTCGCGCCAGACCTCCACCGTTTCATCGGCCAGCCGGTGCAACCGCACGGCATTTTGCGCGTCGAACATCGCATAGCTGGAAAACACGGGCGCCTCCAGCATGTGGGGCGCTGACGCCAGCTCCGGACATTGGGCGACGAGACCGGCGAGCAACGCTTGCCGATTAGGCTCCTCGATCGAGTCCGGCAGTCCGGGTTCCGGGGATCCCAGAAGCTCAAACAGCAAAAAGGCCGTCGACTCCATGGGCGGATGCAATCGGGCGGCCAGCAACTGGCGACGTTGACCCTCCGTCATTCCAGCCAGATGTTGATGGAGTTCCTGCAACGTCAACCGCTCGATCGTCGAGTCCGTCAGGAGTCGTGGTTCGACCATCACGACGGTGCCGGGCGTCAAATGTAAATGCTCCTGCAGCAGATCGGCTGTTGCCAGGGGATCAATTTTCAAGTGCAGGGGCGTACGCACATCAGCCTGCAAGGGCAACTCGAGCGCTCCAAGAATGGCATACCGCGGCTTGTCATCAGGCCCCTCGCCCATCGAGATCGAGCAGGCCGCCTCAGCCAGCAGGTCGAACAGCCATTCGGCCATTTCTTCGTCCAGCGCCGCCAGGATCGTGAGCACATCCTGCTCGCGATCCTGCTCCAGCAACGCCTGAAGGGTGTCAATCGCGGCATCAGCATCACCATGGTCATGCCGCCGGGCATTGATGAGATGGATCAGGTCGCGGGTCAGCGGATCAGGTCGGTACCAACTCGACATGGACACTCCTCGAAACAGCAGAGGGGGCATATCCCCCAAGCCGTATTCGTATGTTGCCAAAGTTCGAACCGTGAAGCAAGCGCGCAGTTTCACTTTTTGTTTTTGCCTATTCTCCGATCACCTTCACCAGCACCCGCTTCTTGCGGCGGCCGTCGAACTCGCCGTAGAAAATTTGCTCCCAGGGGCCGAAGTCCAATTGACCCTTCGTGATCGCCACCACCACTTCGCGCCCCATCAGTTGCCGCTTGATGTGTGCATCGCCGTTGTCCTCACCGGTCAGATTGTGCCGATAGTCGGCTTCATGCGGAGCCAGCCGCTCCAGAAACTGATCGTAATCCTTCAGGAGGCCCGGCTCGTCATCATTAATATACACACTGGCTGTGATGTGCATGGCATTGACCAGCACCATCCCCTCGCGAATGCCGCTCGTGTGCACCGCCGCTTCCACCTGCGGCGTGATGTTGAGATAGGCCCGGCGTGTGTCGGTCTGAAACCAAAGCTCTTCGCGGTAGGTTTTCATGGTTGCTGGGAACTCCCGCCCACTTGGTGTGGCTCCGAGTTTACCATATAATATGAGGCCGGCAGGAAGTCGGGAGTCACGATGGCACGCATACCCTCACGCACGCTCCGCCTCTCCCCCAACGCGCTGACCGTCCTGCGCCGGCGGTACCTGGACAAGAACGTCGAGGGCAAGCCGGTGGAAACCCCGTCGCAACTCTTCCGTCGCGTGGCAAGCAACGTGGCACAGGCCGAGCGGCTCTACGGCGGGTCCCGACGAACCGTCGCGCGCACGAGCGACATCTTCAACGGCATGATGACCCGCCTGGAATTTCTCCCGAACTCGCCGACGCTCATGAACGCCGGCCGCGACCTCCAGCAACTGTCTGCCTGTTTCGTGCTGCCCGTGGAAGACTCGCTGGAATCCATCTTCGATTCGGTCAAGCACCAGGCGCTCATTCACCAGTCCGGCGGCGGCACTGGTTTTTCCTTCAGTCATCTGCGCCCAAAAAACGACCGCGTGGCGTCAACCAGCGGCGTGGCGTCAGGACCGATCTCATTTATGCGCGTCTTCAACATGGCGACCGAAGTCATTAAACAGGGCGGCGCCCGCAGAGGCGCCAACATGGGCATCCTGCGCGTGGACCATCCGGATATTCTCGACTTCATTGCGGCCAAGCAGAATCAAGCCGAGCTGACCAATTTCAACATCTCCGTAGGCATCACGGACGCCTTCATGCGCGCGCTGGAGCGGAAGCAGGACTACGCGCTGATCAATCCCAGGTCCGGCCGGCCCGCCGGACGCCTCGCCGCCGCATCCGTCTTCGATCGTATCGTGGAGGCTGCCTGGAGCACCGGCGAGCCGGGCGTGATCTTCCTGGACACCATCAATACCCATAACCCCACGCCGCACATCGGCCGCATCGAAGCCAGTAACCCCTGCGCGGAGCAACCCCTGCTCGCCTATGAAT
>JAIBHQ010000057.1 GCA_020028595.1 Nitrospirota bacterium | reverse complement strand
ACCTGACTATGGCCTGCCAACCGAAGCGGCAGCATAGTTTAGCCCGCCTCCGCTAAAGCTCTGGTGGGCAACCTTCGCTGCCGCGAAGGTTGGTGCCGAAGGCGGGACTTGAAGAGCGGGGACAGGCCTATCAGCGGTCTGTCCCCGCCCTACCCTAAAAATGAGGGTGGGATGGTTGATCCCCTACTGCGCGCGTCCAACGAGGGCCTTCTGAGGCCGCGCGTTGCGCGAGCACAGCGAGTCAGCCAGGGAGACCATTCCTTTCCTTCTTGTCAAACAAAGGATTTGTCCGATAGAATCGCCGCGATCAAGCGTCCGTGCGTATCAACTTCCCGGCGTCCCCGACGACCATGACTGTGAACTAATCCGATATGTCGCAACACCCTGTGCCTTCCAAGATCGCCGCGTTCTTCGACGTTGACAACACGCTCGTTCCCGGCACGGCGATCGAGGTCCGCTTCTTCCACTATTTACGGCGGCAGGGCATCGTGGGATGGATGGACGCCGCCCGAAGCCTGGGGTATCTCCTGCAACACATGCCGCCGGTCTCCCTGCATCCCCTGCGCGAGCGCAAACTGTACCTGGAAGGCAAACGACCGGAGACGATTGAGCCGCTGGCTGACGCGTTTGTCCAGCGCGACATCCGCCCGCTCGTGTCCCGCGCCGCGGTGGCGCGGATGGAGGAGCACCAGCGTAGCGACCATCATGTGGTGTTCATCACGGGATGCCCGGAGTTTCTCATCGCTCCATTGGCGAAATTTCTCGGCGTGGAGACGATCTTCTGCGCCCAGCCTGATCTGGATGAGACCGGCGCCTACACAGGCCATCTCGTCCTGCCCGTCCCCTATGGCGAAGGCAAGCGCCTGCTGGTCGAAGAGTTTGCGCACGAGCGCGGGCTCAATCTCAAAGACTGCTTCGCTTACGGGGACAGTCCCGGCGACGTGGACATCTTGCTGTCGGTCGGGCATCCGCTCGTCGTCAATCCGATCCGCGGAATGGATCGGGTGGCCGCACGGTACCACTGGCCGGTGGTGAGATGGGAGTAATACAAGCTGTCAGCATTCAGCTATCAGCACTCAGCTTTAAGATGGGTGCGCTCGATTTTCTGGCTGATTGCTGAAGGCTGATCGCTGAACGCTATTTTTATGCGCGTAACGGAAATCTTTCACAGCATCCAGGGCGAATCGAGTTTTACCGGCCGGCCCTGCGTCTTCGTGCGGCTCACCGGCTGCCCGCTCCGCTGCACCTGGTGCGACAGCGAGTATACATTCCATGGCGGCACCGAGATGGCGCTCGACGATGTGCTTGCACAGGTCCATTCCTACGACTGCCGGCTGGTGGAAGTCACCGGAGGCGAACCGCTGCACCAGCCTGAAGCATTCACGCTGATCGAACGGCTCTGCACAGACGGTTACGAAGTGCTGGTCGAGACGAGTGGCGCACTCGACATTGCCCCGGTGGACCCGCGCGCCCACATTATTATGGATGTGAAATGCCCCGGCAGCGGCATGATGGACCGCATGGACTGGAAAAACCTGGATCGCATCGCGCGCAAGGACGAAGTGAAATTTGTCATCAAAGATCGGGCGGACTATGAGTTTGCCCGCACCATCACCGGGCAGCACAATCTGGCCGGGCGCTGCCCGATCCTGTTCAGCCCGTCGTTCGGCGAGTTGGACCCGCGCCAGCTTGCCGAGTGGGTGCTGGCCGACAAGCTGCCGGTTCGCGTCCAACTTCAACTGCACAAATTCATCTGGGACCCGCAGACGCGCGGAGTGTGAGAAGACCGTTAATCAAGGAGAACTGATGAACGTCACGGTGAAGCAAGGAACGATCGAACGCGAACCGGCCGAGGTGCTGGTCCTCACCCATTTCGACGGCGACACGCGGCTGAACGATGCAGCAGCCGCCGTGGATCGCGTCTGCAACGGGCAGTTGCGCGAGTTGCTGAAAAGCGGCGAATTCGACGGCAAGTTGAACCAGGCGGTGCTCCTGCATACGTCGGGCAAGGCTCCGGCAAAACGCGTGCTGCTGGTCGGGTTGGGGAAAAAGAAAGATGCAAGGGTGGACTCTGTCCGGCAAGCCATGGGCACCGCCGTCAAGCGCGTGCGGCAAACCGGCGCATCCTCATTCGTCACCTGTCTGCACGGCGATGGGTTGCCGAAAACGTCCGCGGTCGAACTGGCGCAAGCCCTCATCGAAGGCGCCATCCTGGGCACGTACCAGTTCACCGAGTATTTGAGCGACAAGAAAGCCGGTGCCAGGCAGGTCACGCGCCTGGCTGTCCTGGCCGCCGATGCCCGACAACTCGCCGACCTCAAGGAAGGCGCACGGCGTGGCGCGGCAACCGCCGAAGCCGCGATGCTCGTCCGCGATCTCTGCAACCATCCCTCGAACGTGATGACCCCGACGCGAGTGGCGGCGGAAGCGAAAAAGATCGGCCGCGAGCGCAGCGTGCGCGTGAAAATTCTCGAGCGCGCGCAAGTCGAGCGGTTGGGCATGGGCGCCTTCCTCGGCGTCGCGCGCGGCAGCCACGAACCGCCGAAGTTCATCATTCTGGAATACAACGGCTCCCGCCGGAACGGAAAACCCATCGTGATCGTCGGCAAGACCATCACCTTCGACACGGGCGGCATCTCGCTCAAGCCGGCTGAAAACATGGAGCAGATGAAGGCCGACATGACCGGCGGCGCCGAAGTGCTGGCCACCGTGCGGGCCGCGTCCCGGCTGCGCCTGCCGATTCATCTCATCGGCATTCTGCCCGCCACGGAAAACATGCCGGGCGGCCGCGCGATCAAGCCCGGCGATATTTTGAAAAGTCTCTCCGGCAAGACGATCGAAGTGCAGAACACCGACGCGGAGGGTCGGCTGATCCTGGCCGACGGGCTGGCCTACGCCGCGCGCCTGAAGCCGGCCGCCGTCATCGACATCGCCACGCTCACCGGTGCCTGTGTCGTGGCATTGGGACAGTTTGCGATCGGCATGTTCGGCAACGACGATCAGCTCAAACGGTCCGTGCGGGACGCCGGTCTCAGGGCGGGCGAGCGGGTCTGGGAAATGCCGCTCTGGGACGAATACTTCGAACAGCTCAAAAGCGACGTGGCCGACATGCGCAACATCGGTGGACGCGGCGGCGGCATGATCACCGCCGCGCTCTTCCTGAGCAAGTTCGTCGGCGACCATCCCTGGGTGCATCTCGACATCGCCAGCACGGATTGGAGCGAGCGCGAGCGGGCCTACATTCCCAAAGGCCCCACGGGAATTGGCACAAGGCTTCTCATCCAGTACCTGATCGACCAGTCACTCTAGCTGGATGCTGAAAAAGCTCCCCAACTTTGTTCTCAGTCGCCCGTCTCCCTGCGACGTACGGAAAAACGTACGCCTCGCTCGCCGGGCTCCCTGCGGCCTCGTTGGATGACCTTTTTGAGCATCCTGTGATTGCCTTGCTGCGAAGAAAAACTTTCCGATGACCCTGCAAGAGCAAATCGGTCAACTCTTCATGCTCGGCTTCGACGGGACGTCCGTCTCGCCGGAGTGGGCCGAGCTACAGGCCCGGTACAAGCCCGGCGGAATGATTCTCTTTGCGCGGAACCTCGAAGACCCCGCGCAGATCATTGAACTGACCAACGGTCTACAGGCACGCTCGCCGCATTCCCCGCTGCTGATCGCCATCGACCAGGAAGGCGGACGCGTCTCGCGCCTGCCGAAGGGCTTTACGATTTTCCCGCCTTGCGGGCTCGTCGGCGCCTGCCGCTCCGAAGAACTCGCTTATGCGGCGTCAGCCGTGATTGCCGCCGAACTGCGCGCGGTCGGTGTCAATATGAACATGGCGCCGGTCCTCGACGTGCATAGCAATCCGGCCAACCCGATTATCGGCGACCGGGCCTACGGCACCGAGCCTGATATTGTCGCCGGGTTGGGACTCGCGGCGATCCGCGGGCTGCAAGGCAAAGGCGTCGTGGCCTGCGGCAAACATTTTCCCGGCCACGGCGATACCGGCACGGACTCGCACAAGGAATTGCCGGTCGTGAAGGCTCCCCTCGAGACGCTTGTCCAGCGGGAGTTGCCACCCTTCCGGCACGCAATCGCCAACGGGCTGGCTTCGATCATGACGGCTCACGTGGTCTACCAGGCGCTGGATGCGCAACACCCCGCGACCCTGTCCCCTGCGATTCTCACCGGTCTGCTGCGGGAGCAGCTGGGATTCGACGGCGTGATCGTCACCGACGATCTGGAAATGCGCGCGATCGTGGATCATCACGGCATCGGGGACGCCGCCGTGCAGGCGTTTCTGGCCGGTGCCGACATCCTCCTGATCTGCAAAGACCATGACCGGGCCGTGGCCGCGATGGAGGCCGTCCGGAAGGCCGTCGAGAGCGGAATTATTTCACCGGACCGGTTGGACGCGTCTGTGCGCCGGATCATGCAGCTCAAGCGGAAGTTCCTGCGCTCGCACCTGCCGGCCGACCCGAGCGTGGCGCAACTGGTCGTGGGGTGCCGCACGCATCAGGTCCTGCTGGACACGATCCGGCGCACGCACGAGCGGCTGCAAAAAGCGCAAGCGTGACCCCTTTCCGCAACGAGACCATTCCGCCCGCCGGACCGAAGGAACTCTGGGCCTGGTGCCTGTACGACTTCGCCAACTCGTCGTTCACCACCCTCATCATCACCGTCGCCTACAGCGTCTATTTCATCCAGGTCGTCGCGCGCGATCTCGGCGGCGCGATGGCGGAACGGGTCTGGTTCTGGGGCTACGCGATCTCGATGCTGGTGGTCGCGTTGCTCTCGCCTCCGCTGGGTGCGCTGGCCGACGCACGAGCGATCAAGCGCCCCCTCCTGATCGGCTCCACGCTGCTCTGTGTCGCCTGCACGGCGCTGCTCGCGTTCGTCGAGCATGGCGATGTCTGGCTGGGCCTGCTGCTCGTCGGTCTTGCCAACATCACCTTCGAGCTGGGATTTCTCTTCTGCAGCGCGTTTCTGGTCGAGATCACCACGCCGGCCACCATGGGACGGATTTCCGGATACGGCTGGGGGCTCGGCTATGCCGGCGGGCTGCTGTCGCTGGGCCTGGCCTATCCGTTCATCAGCGGCGGCTTCGCGGAGGACAATCTTCCGCTGTACCGGCTCAGCTTCGCCGTCACCGCCGCCTTTTTTCTGGTCGCGTCGCTCCCCACTCTGTTGTGGCTGCGCGAACGCGCCACACCCCAGCCGTCCGCAGCCGGTGCGTCGGCATGGCGCGACACGTTTGCGCGGCTCTCGGCGACCGCGCAGGCGCTCACGCGCCACCGGGATCTCCTGTGGTTCCTCATCGCCTATCTGATCTATACGGACGCGATCAACACCGTCATCGTGGCCTCCGCCATTTTTGCCAACAAAGTCCTGGACTTTTCTCCGGGCGATCTGATTATCTATTTCCTCATCACGCAAGTGACGGCGGGCCTGGGCGCGGTCGGCTTCGGCCTGCTGGCCGATCGCATCGGCTCGACGCGCACGATCAGCCTCACGCTGCTGATCTGGATCGGCGTCGTGGGCGCCGCGTCGGTGGTGCAGACCCCGGCGCAGTTTTACGCGATCGGGCTCGTGGCGGGCGCCGTGCTTGGCGCCAATCAAGCGACCAGCCGGGCACTGATCGGACGTTTTGTGCCGCCGGGCAAGCAGGGCGAGCTGTTCGGCTTCTTCACCGTCACCGGCAAGTTCGCCGCCGTCATCGGTCCGGTGGTCTATGGCGAAGTGACGGCCTGGACCGGCAGCCAGCGGTGGGCGGTCCTCTCCATGGCCGCCTTCTTCATCGTCGGACTGCTGATCTTTCAACGAGTCAATGAAACACGCGGCGTGGCCGCAGCAGAGCACGCGTAGAAGTTCATCGCATGGCTGTGAAAAAAGGCGACTTGATCGACGAGCACAAGCGGCACCCCGGCAGTTGCGGCCTCATCATCAAGGTCATGGGCGGCGGCGCCGGCTTTGAGAAAGTGCTCTGTTGCGATCACGAACTGACTGAAGATGATATTGTCCCCGACGTCGGCTCCCCGCTGGGTCGCAGCAGAGGCCGCATGCCGGTTTCGGCCATTTTGGACGAGAAAAAACTGTATCCGGATTCGTGCGGGCTGCGCGTGATCGTCATCGACGGCGGCGCGGGATTCAAGGAGATTCGCTGTTGCGGACATTCACTGACACTGAGCTCGGCGCGGGAATTGAAATTCACGCCGATGCGCGGGCCGGAGGTAGACGCCTCAGAAACAGGACAGCATGGAACGGCGTAAGCACGCACCGCCGAGCGCGGTGAAAGGAGACCTATGAGCGATCGCATGGAAGGGATGAAGCACTGGCCGTGCCGGATAGTGTCCTGGATGGAATGG
>JAIBHQ010000234.1 GCA_020028595.1 Nitrospirota bacterium | reverse complement strand
CTCGGGATAGGCCGGATCGGAGATGCAGCAGTTGTCGACCGGGCAGACCGCCGAGCACTGGGGCTCGTCGAAGTGGCCGACGCACTCGGTGCAGCGATCGTGCGTGATCACATAGATGCTGTCGCCCTCGCCCTGGCCCTCGCCGACGTGGTTGCCCTTGGCTTCCGCGTCGCTCCGGGTTTCGAAGATCGCCTCGTTGGGGCATTCCGGTATGCAGGCGCCGCAGGAAATACATTCAGCCGTGATTAACAAAGCCATGCCCCAGCCTCCTTGCGCGCCTGATCGTGACCGATGTTAATTTCGGACGCCGCTCCAGACCTTGGCCCTCGGGATAGGCCGGATCGGAGATGCAGCAGTTGTCGACCGGGCAGACCGCCGAGCACTGGGGCTCGTCGAAGTGGCCGACGCACTCGGTGCAGCGATCATTCGTGATCACATAATCGCCCTGGCCCTCGCCGACGTGGTTGCCCTTGGCTTCCGCGTCGCTCCGGCTTTCGAAGATCGCCTCGTTGGGACATTCCGGTACGCAGGCGCCGCAAGAAATGCATTCGGTCGTAATTAAGAGCGACATGACATGTATCTCCTTGCAAACGGTATTGACAAGTGCATCAAACCGATATTCAATCGGTCCAAGGGCGCCATTCTAGACTGTGCTTCTTTTTCAAGTCAACAGCAGGTTGGCGAGCAGAAGGCCTATGTGCTTGATTGATATGGGCCGTTGGGCCTAGGCAGCCGAGGCAAAGAATATTATGGATATCCTGACACCGTCGAAAACGCCGCCGACACAGCTCCGGGTCGTGATGTTGATCGTGCTGGCGCTGGGGTTGCTCGTGGGGAGCTGGTTTTTCACCGGCCCCAAGGATACCGACACCATTATTGTGACGTTTCCCAGCGGCGCCCTGATCGAAGCGGAAGTTGCCGACACGCCGGAAAAGCTTCTGTTCGGGCTGGCGTTCCGGGAGTCGTTGCCGCAGGACGGCGGGATGCTGTATATCTTCGAGACGTCTGATCGTCACCGGGTCAGGACGAAGAGATTCACCTTTCCGGTCGACGTGATCTGGGCGGACGAAAGCCGGCACGTGGTGCATCTGGTCGAGCGCGCGGCGCCCTGCGAAAAAGATCCGTGTCCGTTCTACGGGCCACCGCCTGAAAATGCGCGGTACGTGATCGAAACCGAAGCCGGGTTTATCAAGCGGGAACAACTCTCGACCGGCGTCGAGCTGAAATTCACGCTGAAGTTGTAACGAGGATTATGAGCAGTTCATCCAAGACAGTCAGCATGGAAGGCTTCACGCGAGTTGCCGCTGCGGGTGACATCCCGGCGGGGGGCGCCAAAGTCGTTGAAGTGAACGGGCGCGAACTCGCCGTCTTCAACGTGAGCGGCACCTTTTACGCCATCTATAATATCTGCCCTCACCAGGGAGGCCCCCTGGGCGAGGGGACGCTGAAGGGACATGTCGTGTCCTGCCCCTGGCACGATCTCGCCTTCGACGTCCGGACGGGGCTGGCGTCCGACGGTGGCGGCAATTGCGTGGGCAGCTACGAAGTGAAGGTCAAAGAGAACGAGGTCTTCGTCGGGCCTCGCCGCAAGGTTCAGGATTAATTGCCGGGAGCAGGCACGATGGCGGGACAAGACGGCACAGCGGGCGAGGTCAAGCACCTGTCGGTTCGGGCGGGGCAGCCGTTCCCGATCCATCTCTGGGAGGATCGGACGCGGGGCGAACAGTGGGTGCCGTCCTACGACACCGCCTTGCTCGCGTTGGTAAGCGATGACTACCTGCGGGTTGCCGGCAACAATGCTGTGGACAACGGCACGCGGACGTTCGAATTTCGCGCACTCGAGCCAGGCGAGCATCGGATCCTGTTTGAAAAGCGCATGGGCTGGAAATTCACCGCCGAAGATCGACGGGTGTTTCTCGTCCAGGCCAGCGATGGCAGCGCTCGACGCTGAAAGACGTTCATGCCTGATATTGGGTTCGTGAACGGCCGGTTTCTTCCTTTAGAAGAGACGATGGTCTCCGTGGAAGACCGGGGTTTCCAGTTCGGCGACGGCATCTACGAAGTCATCCGCACCTACCACGGGAAACCCTTCCAACTCGACGCGCATCTGGCCCGCTTCGAGCGAAGCGCCAGGGCGATCGAACTGTCGCTGCCCTGGAGCGTTCACCAATGGGCAACGCACGTGCGGGACGGCATCACACGGAGCGGTTACGCGGAGAGCAAGGTCTATCTTCAGCTGACCCGTGGCGCAGCCCCTCGCGACCATGTATTTCCTGCGTCTGCCAAGCCGACCGCCGTCATGACTGTGCGCGAGATGAAACCGATGGAGCCCGCGCTCCAAGCATCCGGTGTGGCCGTGATGACGATGGACGACTGGCGCTGGGGCCGGTGCGACATCAAGAGCGTGAATCTGCTTCCTAATATTCTGGCCCGGCAGAAGGCCAAGCAGGCCGGGGCTTTCGAAGCCCTGTTCATCCGAAACGGGCAGGTGACCGAAGGCGCAGTCAGCAACGTGATGATCGTCAAGGCCGGCCGCATACTCACCGCGCCGGAAGGGGAGCAGATTCTCTCGGGCGTCACGCGAACGCTGGTGCTTGAGTTGGCCCGCAAGGAAGGCCTGCCGGTGGAGGAGCGATTCGCCACGCGGGACGAACTGCTCCAGGCCGACGAAATCTTCCTCACCGGCACCACCGTCGAAGTCCTGCC